>NZ_JAYWLC010000010.1:0-57946 GCF_040297545.1 Thioclava kandeliae | reverse complement strand
CAAGAAGTTCGGCGACCGCCCGCGTCGCGAAGGCGGCGAAGGCCGTTCCTTCGGTGACAAGAAATTTGGTGGCAAACCGGGCGGCGGCTTCAAAGGCGGCCCCCGTGGGGATGCCCCCCGTAGCAACGGACCGCGCGGCTCTGGCCCCAAAGGTCCGCGCAAGCCCCGCAGCGAATAAGAAAACATCGAACGGCGCCAGAGAGATCTGGCGCCGTTTGTCGTTCCGGCCCCATAGCTCATACAGATGTCATGACAGAGCGCCTGCGTATGGGCGCTTTTCTGCCATCCCCCTCTGGCACAGACGTGCCGAAATACCTATTCTCCGCTTAAGATGAGCACCACCATGACCATTCGGGCAAGTTTAGGGGGACCCATGTCGCAAAAAGCCATCCAGCGCATCGCCTTCCTGCTGATGCTGGCGCTGGTGCTGAAGATCGCGGCAACAGGCAGCGTCTGAGCCATGGCCCGCCGTTTCTCTGGCAGATACAGCCCCGATGCCCCGCCCCGCAGCGCCGGACAGGAAGACATCCCTACCGAGCGGCTGCCCCGCCCCGAGCACCCCTATGAGGGCCGCCCCTTCTGGCTGGCGGTCTGTGCCCTGCCCTTCCTTTTTGGCGCTTTCGGCGACGGGCCGATGGGACTGGCACGCGGCATTCTGGGCTTCGGGTTTTGTGCGGGTGCAGCGCTTTTGCTGCGCGAGGGGCTGAAGGCGCAAGCCGCCTATGAGGCGCGTGGCAAGGCCCGCCGCCCCGCCCTTCCCCGCAAGATACTGGGCAGCCTCGGCTTTGGCCTCGGGCTGGCGATCGGCGCGCAGGAGATGGGGCTGATGGGCGCCATAGGCTGCGGCCTCATCGGCACCGTTCTGGGCCTCGTGGCCTTCGGGATCGACCCGCTGAAGGATAAGGGGCTCGAGGGCATCGACCCGTTCCAGCAGGAGCGTGCCGCCGAGGCCATCGCCACCGGCGAGGCGCATCTGGCCGCCATGCGCGAGGCCATCGCCCGCGCCGGCACGCCCCAGCTGACCGCGCGGGTCGAGATCTTTGCCACCCATGCCCGCGATCTCTTCCGCGCGGTCGAGGAAGACCCCAACGATCTGCGCGCGGCGCGGCGCTATCTGACGCTCTATCTCGAAGGCGCGCGTGATGCGACCATCCGCTTTGCCGACCTTTATGCCCAGACGCGCGACGCTGAGGCGCGGGCCGGTTACGAGACCCTTCTCGATGACCTCGAGCGCAATTTTACCGCCAAATCGCGCCAGCTCATCGAGAGCGGTCGCGAGGGGCTGGAGATCGAAATCGACGTGCTGCGCGAGCGGCTGGAGCGGGAAGGCATTGCCCCGCCCCCTTCGTCTGCGCATAAATGACACCGAAAGCCCTGAGGAGACCATCCTATGAGCGACACGACCCGCGAAGCCGCCGCCAAAAATGTGAGCGAAATCGAACAGGTGGCCGCGATCCGGCTGCCTGACCCGAAGGAGGTGGGCGTGGCGCTCGAGGGCGCCGAGGCTCCGACCGCCATCGAGATCCGCTCGCGCATGGACGAGGTGGATCTGACCGATTCCAACACGATCCTGCGTTTCGGCACCCGCGCCCAGTCCGAGCTGCAGGAAATCAGCCAGGCCATGCTGGTCGATGTGAAGAACAAGGATACCGGCCCTGCGGGCGACAGCCTGCGCAATATCGTGACCACCCTGCGCGGGTTCTCGGTCAGTGAACTGGATGTGCGCCGCAAGCAGAGCTGGTGGGAAAAGCTGATGGGACGCGCCGCCCCCTTTGCCAAATTCCTCGCCCGTTACGAGGAGGTCCAGGGCCAGATCGACAAGATCAGCGATGTGCTTCTGTCCCATGAGACGAAGCTGCTCAAGGATGTGAAATCGCTCGATCTTCTCTATACCAAGACGCTGAAATTCTACGATGAGCTCGCGCTCTATATTGCGGCGGGCGAGGCCAAGCTGGCGCAGGCCGATGCCGAGATCATCCCCGCGAAAGAGGCCGAGGTGGCGCAGGCCAGCGAGACCGACAAGCTGATCCGCGCGCAGGAGCTGCGCGATATCCGTGCCGCCCGCGACGATCTGGAGCGCCGCGTGCATGACCTCAAACTCACCCGTCAGGTGACGATGCAATCGCTGCCCTCGATCCGGCTGGTGCAGGAAAACGACAAGGCGCTGGTGTCGAAAATCAACTCGACGCTGGTGAATACCGTGCCTCTGTGGGAGACCCAGCTGGCTCAGGCGGTGACCATCCAGCGTTCGGCCGAGGCTGCAGGTGCCGTGAAGGCCGCCAATGACCTGACCAATGAACTGCTGACCGCCAATGCCGAGAACCTGCGTCAGGCCAACCAGACCGTGCGGCAGGAAATGGAGCGCGGCGTTTTCGACATCGCTGCCGTGCGTCAGGCCAACGAGACGCTGATCGCCACCATCGAGGACAGCCTCTCGATCGCCGACGAAGGCAAGCGCCAGCGCGCTGCGGCGGAAGCCGAGCTGGTCCAGATGGAAGGCCGCCTGCGCGATACACTGGCCTCGGCCCGCAGCCCGCGCAGCTCCGCAGATAAAGGAGCCCCCCGAGCATGACCTCCGGCCCGAGCACGCCCTCCAGATCGGGCATCCCTGCGGGATCACACGGCCCGAGGCTGCGCATCGCAGGGCTCGGCCTTTGCCTGCTGGCGGTGCTCGGCTGCTCGAACCTGCCCGGAATGGACGGCTCGGCACAGGCACCGCGCGCGACGCCGCGCCCGCTTCTGGCCCCCCCGAAATCTTCTGGCCCACCCAAGGTCGCGCCGCGCTCGCAGGACAGTCTCGCGCTTTCGGCCTATTTCCAGCAGGTGCAGGACAATCTTCTGGCGCAGGGGCTGCTGCGCACCGATGTCGCGCCGCGCGATGCGCCCTTCCATCGGCACCAGTTGATCGATAACTTCGTCAATGTGGCGCTCTACGACGAATACGAGCACCGCAACGGCGCCTTCATTGCCAGACCGACCGTGTCGAAGCTGCGGCGCTGGGAAAAACCGGTGCGCATGGATCTGCATTTCGGGGCCTCGATCCCCGAAGAAGAACGCCTCAAGGACACCGCTACCGTGCGCGCCTATGCCGGCAAACTGGCCAGTGCCAGCGGCCATCCGGTCAGCCTTGTTCCCGATAACGGTAATTTCTCGATCCTTGTGCTGAACGAGGACGAGCGCGAGAAATCGCAGGACCTGTTGCGCAAAATGGTGCCCGGCATCGACGAGAGCTCGATCCATGCGATCACCAACCTGCCCACCACGACCTTCTGCGTGGTCTTCGCCTTTTCCGAGGGCGACCGCTCGGACTATTCGCGCGCGGTCGCGATCATCCGTGGCGAGCATCCCGATGCGATGCGCGAAAGTTGCTATGACGAGGAGCTGGCGCAGGGTCTCGGGCTGGCCAATGACTATCCCCGCGCGCGCCCCTCGATCTTCAATGATGACGAGGAATTCGCCCGCCTGACCCGTCAGGACGAGCTGATGCTGAAGATGCTCTACGATCCGCGCCTGCGCCCGGGCATGTCGGAAGACGAGGCCATGCCGGTGATCCGGCAGGTCGCCGCGGAGCTGATGCCGAACGACTGAACGAGGGCCTGCGCGCCCTCCCCCAAACCGACAAGCGGAGACCGGATCATGGGTATTCTCGACTTTCTCAGCGGAGAATTCATCGATGTCATCTCTTGGGTGGATGACACCCGCGATACGATGGTCTGGCGCTTCGAGCGGCAGGGACATGCCATCAAATACGGTGCGAAACTGACCGTTCGCGAGGGACAGGCCGCCGTCTTCGTGCATGAGGGGCAGCTGGCCGATGTCTTCACCCCCGGCCTCTATCTCCTCGAAACCAACAACATGCCGATCCTGACGACGCTGCAACACTGGGATCATGGCTTCAAATCGCCCTTCCAGTCCGAGATCTATTTCGTCAACACGACGCGCTTCACCGATCTCAAATGGGGCACCAAGAATCCGGTGATCACCCGCGATCCCGAATTCGGCCCCCTGCGGCTGCGGGCCTTCGGCACCTATGCGGCGCGGGTCACCGATCCGGCCAAGTTCATCACCGAGATCGTGGGCACCGACGGCGAGTTTACCGCCGATGAGGTGAGCTACCAGCTGCGCAATATTATCGTGCAGGAATTCTCGCGCGCGCTGGCCGGCGCGAATATCCCCGTGCTCGACATGGCAGCCAATACGGCCGATCTGGGCAAGCTGGTGGCCGAGGCCATCGCACCGACGATTGCCGAATACGGGCTGGGCCTGCCCGAATTCTATATCGAGAACATCTCGCTGCCCTCCGAGGTGGAGACAGTGCTCGACAAACGGACCTCGATGGGGATCGTGGGCGATCTCAACCGTTACATGCAGTTCAATGCCGCAGAGGCCATGGGCCAACCCGGATCGGGAGCATCCGCCGGTATGGGGGCTGCCATGGGTGCTGGGCTCGGTGCGGGGATGGGCATGGCGATGGGCCAGCAGATGGGGGGGCCATGGGGTCAACCCGCACATACCGCCCCGCAGGCGGGCCCTTGGGGCCAGATGGCTCCGCAAGGCGTTGCCCCGGGGCAAGCCCCCGCGCCCCAAGGCACCGCCGCACCGCCTCCTCCGCCCCCGCCGGCTGTCGAGAAGGTCTGGCACATGGCGGTGAACGGCCAGACGCTCGGGCCGTTCGGGCGCGGGCAGCTGGCGCAGATGAAAGCGGAGGGGCAGTTCACCCGCGCCTCGCTTGTTTGGGCGCCGGGACAATCAGGCTGGCTCGCCGCCGAGGAGATCCCCGAACTGGCGCAGCTCTTCACCATCCAACCGCCACCGCCGCCGGGCGCGTAACCGCACCCCGAACGAGGCCCGCCGCCATGAAGCTCCCCCAAGTCCCCCGTGCCGCGCGCCGCGACACGCCAAGCGTCTACCCTTGCGAAGCCTGCGGCGCCGATCTGCGCTTCAATCCGGGCGAGACGCGGATGGTCTGCGACCATTGTGGCCATATGCAGGACATTCCCGCCATCACCCATCGCGGAGAGAGCGGGCTGCGCGAGCTGCCGCTTGCGCCGGTGCTTGTGCAGGGTCTGCCGGAGACCGAGAGCATAGGTCAGCGCCATCTGTCCTGCCCCAACTGCTCGGCCCAAATCGAGCTGGGACCGGACCAGCAGGCCACGGAATGCCCGTTCTGTGCCACCCCGATCGTGGCCGAAGCGGGCGGGGCCCGCCAGTTTGCGCCGCAAGGCGTGCTGCCCTTTACGGTGACCGAGACCGAGGCCCGCGCGGCGCTGACAAAATGGCTCAAGGGCCGCTGGTTCGCCCCCAACGGGCTGGCCGAGTTTGCCCGCAAGGGGCGACGCATGACCGGCGTCTATGCGCCATTCTGGACCTTTGATGCGCGCTCGCGCACCCGCTATTCCGGCCAGCGCGGCGATTATTATTACGAGACACGGCTGGTCACGGTCAACGAGAACGGCCAGACCGTGCGGCGCGAAGAGCAGGAACGCCGCATCCGCTGGACCCCCGTCACAGGGCAGGTCGCGCGCGATTTCGACGATGTGCTGGTCTATGCCGCCCGCTCGCTGCCCGATGACCATGTGGGGCGCCTGCACCCATGGAACCTCTCGCGGGTGGCCGCCTATGACGGGAGTTTTCTGGCGGGTTTCTCGGCCGAGAGCTATACGGTCGAGATCCCCGAGGCCCACCATCAGGCGCAGGCCAAGATGCTGCAGGTGATCCAGAGCGATATCCGCCGCGATATCGGCGGCGATACCCAGCGCCTTGGCGCGATGGATCCACAATTCCATGACGAGACCTTCAAACATATCCTGCTGCCGATCTGGTCCGCCGCCTACCGGTTTCAGGGCCGGAGCTACCGGTTCATCGTCAATGGCCAGACAGGGGTCGTATCCGGCGACAGGCCATGGTCGGCATGGAAGATCGCGCTGGCCGCCCTCCTGGCCGCGCTGGTGGCGGGGGTGCTCTTCTACATCGCCCGCTAGGTCGCATTCCGCCCGACAGTGACGTAGAATGCCTGCACGGCAGCGCCAGAGTGGCTATGCTGCCGAAAAACCCTCAGAAAGGCATCGTCATGCGCGCACTCCTCCAACGTGTCACCTCCGCCAAGGTCGAAGTGGACGGCCAGATCACCGGCGAGATCGGGCGCGGCCTTCTGGTGCTTGTTTGCGCGATGGATGGCGATACCGAAGTGCAGGCCGAGAAGCTCGCGGCCCGCGTGTCCAAGCTGCGCATCTTCAAGGACGAGGCGGGCAAGATGAACCGCTCGGTCAGCGATGTGGGCGGGGCCTGCCTTGTGGTCAGCCAGTTCACTCTGGCCGCCGATACCCGCACCGGCAACAGGCCCGGATTTTCCAGCGCCGCCGCCCCCGAGACCGGCAAACATCTCTACGAGTATTTCAGCGAAGCGCTTCGCAAGCTGGATCTGCCTGTGGAAAACGGGATCTTTGCCGCCGATATGGCCGTCAGCCTGACCAATGACGGCCCGATCACGATCTGGCTCGACACCGCCGACCGCGCCTGAACGCCGGCCTTGGGCTTCACAGCCCCGCAGGGGATGTGGCGGTGGCAAGGGGGCTCGATGCCGCCTTGCCACCGCCCCCGCGCCCCCGGCGCAGTCATCCGCCGAATTCCCCGCACCAAGAGGGCTGCAAGGCTCTTGCCCAACTCCCGCAGCACAGCTATCCCCCGCCTATGGCCAAGCTTTACTTCCATTATTCCACCATGAATGCCGGCAAGAGCACATTGCTGCTGCAGGCCTCCCACAACTATGTCGAACGCGGGATGCAGACGCTTCTGGTCACGGCCCAGCTCGACACACGCGCAGGGACAGGCCGGATCGGCAGCCGGATCGGCATCGGTGCCGATGCGCTCTGCTTCACGCCCGAGACCGACATGTTCGCGATGATCGAGGACCGCCTTGCCCAAGGTCCCTGTGCCTGCGTCTTCATCGACGAGGCCCAATTCCTGACCCGCGAACAGGTCTGGGCTCTGGCGCGGGCCTGCGATGACCTCGGCATTCCGGTCATGTGCTACGGGCTGCGCGTCGATTTCATGGGCGAGCTTTTCCCCGGTTCGGCGGCGCTGCTGGCGCTGGCCGATGACATGCGCGAGGTGCGCACCATCTGCCATTGCGGGCGCAAGGCCACGATGGTGGTGCGGATGGGGCCTGACGGACAGGCGCTGCGCGGCGGCGATCAGGTGCAGGTGGGCGGCAACGAAACCTATGTCTCGCTTTGCCGCAGGCACTGGCGCGAGGCAATGGGGCAATAATCCCGCACCTGTCCGAGAGATTGCGCGCGAGCGCGGCGAAGCCGCGCCTGCGCGCCCCGGGCGCGCCCTTGTCGAATGGTGCACCTGACTGGGAGTGTCAGTGCAGGCGGCCCCCCTCGGGCACATCCTGATCCGGCCCGATCAGGACAATCCCGCCCTCTTCATCAGGCACACCCAGCACCAGCACCTCCGACATGACTGGACCAATCTGGCGCGGCGGGAAATTCACCACCGCCATAACCTGTTTTCCGACCAGCGTCTCGGGCGCGTAATGTTTGGTGATCTGCGCCGAGGACCGTTTCTCGCCAATCTCGCCACCGAAATCGATCCAGAGCTTGATCGCAGGCTTTCGCGCCTCGGGGAAAGGGTCCGCGCGGGTGATGCGCCCGACACGGATATCGAGCTTCAGGAAATCCTCGAATGTCACGCTCACGCGCCCAACTCCCGCCCGCGATCCGCCGCAGCTTTCACCGCGCGCTCCAGAAGCGCGGGAAACCCGGAGGTTTCGTCCATCAGGACGGCCAGAGCCGCTGCCGTAGTCCCGCCCGGCGAGGTCACATTGACCCGCAGCTGCGACGGATCCTCGGGCGCATCCTCGGCGAGCTGCCCCGCCCCTCCCACAGTCGCCTTGGCAAGCTTCATCGCCAGATCCTCTGGCAGCCCTTGAGCCACACCGGCCGCGGCCAGCGTCTCGATCAGATGGAAGACATAGGCCGGACCCGAGCCGGACACGGCGGTGACCGCATCCATCTGGTCCTCGGCGTCAAGGCGCACCACCTGCCCGATGGCCTGCAACAGCCCTTCGGCCTGATCCATCTGCGCGCCGCTGACCGGCGCATTGCCGATGATCGCGGTGATCCCGCGCCCGATGGCCGAGGGTGTGTTGGGCATGGCGCGCACGATCGGGGTCTGCGCTCCGAGGATCCCCTCGTATTTCGCGAGCGTCAGTCCCGCCGCGACCGACAGGAACAGCGTCGTGCCATTGCCGAGAGAGGCCAGCTGCGGCAGGGCCTCGCCCATCTTCTGCGGCTTTACGGCCAGCAGCACGACCGCGGGAGACGCAGGCAGATCCTCGTTGATGCGCACACCGGTCGAACGGACCCAATCGGAGGGACGCGGGGCAATGACGGTCACCGATTTCGGATCAAGGCCGCCCTTCAGCCAGCCCGCCAGCATCGCCGAGCCCATCTTACCGCAGCCCAGCAGAACCAGACCACGTTCGGAAATATCGGAAAAATCCATTCTGCACCCCTTCTTTTGCGGGGCGCAGCTTAGGCGCGACCGTAAGCCTCTGCAATGGCGACCTGAATGGCATCTGCCGCCGTGCGATTGCCCCAGCAGCCCAGCTGGAAGGCCGGATAGAACCGCTCGGCCGACATCAATGCGGTGCCGATCATCTCGTCGAGCTGCTGGATCGAGGCGCATTGGCCACCGGCCAGCACCAGACCATAGCGCCATGCCATCAGACGCTGCTCGGGCCAGTAGACGAAGCTGCCCGACCAAACCTGATCATTGGCGCGGTTCATCATGTCATAGAGCACCGGCAGGCGCTCGGCAGGCGGATCCATCTCGAAGGTCATGATCAGGCGCAGCACCTCGTCCTGATCGGACCATGCAAGCGTCAGCGAATAGCTGCGCCACTGCCCTTCCACCACCATCGCGATCTGGTCATCGGTGACGCGGTTGAATTCCCACGCATGGGCTTCGGCCAGATCCTCGACCACATCGATCGGGTGGGCGTCGTCGCCGATATAATCGTCGCTGAGTGCCATATCTCTGGTCCTTCTGCTCTTGTTCATTCCCCTGCGATGAACCGCAACGGGTTGTCATGCATACTAGGGACGGCGGATCCGTTCCTAGTTCATACCAGATATCGTGACTTGTGTGAAACAGGGTGTAAACGTGTTACTCGTGGATAACTCTAGATCCGAACACGATATCTGGGGATAAAAAAATGTCCCCACCACAGATATGGACGAATCCGGTCATAAGCCTGTGGATAACATCCCGCAGACCTTCCCAGAAATGTTTCACGGTCTCCTGCATCGCCTGACTCGAGGGGGATTCGCAACCACCGAATCGAATTTTTACGGTAGTTCAAAAGCTTGCCGATTCGCTGTGACGAATCCGCAACCCGCCCCTGTCTTGCGCGAAAATTGTTCCACGCGCTTTTATCCGCGCCTCCCTGTGCGCTTCACTTTTCCGTGCCCCTACGGAAACATGGGGGCTTTCCCCTGCCCCGCACATGAAAAAAGGGCGCCCTTTCAGGCACCCTTCCATCGTCTTGTCAGAGGCTTCGCTCAGGCGCGGGCACGCACCTTGTGCAGAAGCGGCATCAGCTCGCCCATATCGGGGCCGTGCTCCATTCCGGTCACAGCCTTGCGCAGCGGCATGAACAGCCCCTTGCCCTTGCGGCCCGACTGCGCCTTCACCGCCGTTGTCCAGTCCTTCCACGTCGTCTCGGTGAATGGAGCCTCCGGCAGGATCGCCAGAGCCTCGGTCACAAAGGCACGATCTTCCTCGTCGATCAGCGGCTCGGCCCCGTTGAGGCACAGATCCGCCCAGCCTGCCAGATCCGATAGCTTGTCGATATTCTGCGAGGCGACCTTCCAGAACTGCTCGGCCTGAGCGGCGGGAATGCCGAGCGCGAGGATCTGCTCCTTCACATCGGCAAAGGGCAGATGCTGGTTGCGCGCACGGGTCAGCGGGATCAGGTCCTCGCGGTCGAATTTGGTGGGGGCGGAACCGAACTGGCTGATCTCGAAGCCGTCGATCAGCTCCTGCATCGACATTTTCAGCTCGACCGGCTGGCTCGAGCCCAGACGCGCCATCATCGACAGCAGCGCCTCGGGAGCGATGCCCTCGGCCCGCAGGTCGCGCAGCGAGAGCGCGCCCAGACGTTTGGACAGCTCCTCGCCATGCGGGCCGGTCAGAAGCGAGTGGTGCGCGAAATTGGGCGGCGTGCCACCGATGGCGCGGATGATCTGGATCTGCGTCGCGGTATTGGTAACATGGTCGCCGCCGCGCACGATATCGGTCACCCCCATATCGGTATCATCGACCGAGGAGGCGAACGTATAGAGGATCTGGCCCGAGGCTTTGATCAGCACGGGATCCGACACCGAGGCCGCATCGATGGACAGATCGCCAAGAATGCCATCCTTCCACTCGATCCGCTCCAGATCGAGGCGGAAGCGCCAGTAGCCCTGACGGCCCTCGTCGCGATAGGCCTGCTTCTGCTCTTCGGTCAGATGCAGGGAGGCGCGGTCATAGACCGGCGGCTTACCCATGTTCAGCTGTTTCTTGCGCTTGAGATCTAGCTCGGTCGGGGTCTCGAAGCATTCATAGAGACGGCCAGCCGCCTTCAGCTCCTCGGCCACCGCATAATAGCGGTCGAAGCGCTTGGACTGGTATTCCTCACGGTCCCATGTGATGCCCAACCATTCGAGGTCGGTTTTCAGACCATCGATATATTCCTGTTTGGAGCGTTCCTGATCGGTATCGTCGATCCGCAGAATGAACGTGCCTCCCTGCTTGCGGGTGATGAGGTAATTCATCAGCGCGGTGCGCAGGTTGCCGACATGGATGTAGCCGGTGGGCGACGGGGCAAAACGTGTAACGGTCATTCAAAGTCTCCTGATGCGGCTTCCGTCTTCCATAAAAGCACGAATTTGTCCATATCTACGGCATGAATGATCGCTCAGACCAGCCCTGCACCCCACGCCCTAGCGCCGATCCTGACGCAGGGTCCGATCTGCCGCCCTCGCTCGACGCGATCGAGGCGCTCGCGCTGGCTGCGCGCGATGCCCTGCCCGACCCGTTCCGGCAGGCTGCAAGGGCCGTGCGCCTGCATGTGGCCGAGCTGGCCCCCGAGGACATGTTGCGCGATCTGGGCATTGACGATCCCTTCTCGCTGACCGGCCTCTATGAGGGAGTGCCCCTGACCGAGGTCGCTTTCAGCGATCCGCAGGGTCCGAGCGTGATCTGGCTCTTCCGGCGCGCGCTTCTGGACGAGTGGATTGCCCGCGGCGATATCGGTCTGGCCGATCTGGTAACCCATATCTATGTGCACGAGCTTGCCCATCATTTCGGCTGGTCCGATGCGCAGATTGCCAAGATCGACCGCTGGTGGGAATAATTATGCACACCCGCATATATAACTCATCAGATATAACGCAGCCGTGAGTCGCAATTCGTTCCAGAGCACCTAGTTTGCACTAGCAACTGGTTTTCAAAGGGGAAGGCCCAATGACCACCCATATGACACGTCGTAACGCGTTGCTCTCGGCCGTGGCCGCACCGGTTGCCGGCGCTGCGCTTGCAGCAGCAACAGCGGCGACGGCACAAGAAAACGAGCCCTCTATGCCCAAATCCACGCCCGCAATCCCGCCATACCGTCGTTTTACACTGGGCGATATGACCGTGACGACGCTGCTGGCCGGCACGATGCCGATGGCGGACCCGCATGGCACCTTCGGGCTGAATGCGTCGGATGGCGAGTTCACCGCCCTGTCCGAGGCCAATTTCATCCCCGCCGACCGCTCGCTGAACGGGTTCACGCCCGTTCTGATCGAAACCGCCGACGCGAAAATCCTGTTCGACACCGGCCTGAACTCCGATGGCATTCTCGCCGCATTGGAAGCCGCGGGGCTCGACGCCTCGGCGATCACCCATGTGGTCATCACCCATATGCATGGCGACCATATCGGGGGTCTGATGGGCGAGAGTGGCCCGACCTTCCCCAATGCCGCCTATATTACCGGTCAGGTCGAATGGGATTACTGGTCACAGGCCAAGAACGAGACCTTCGAGGCAAAGGTCCGCCCACTGGAAGACAAGTTCAGCTTCATCGGTCCCGATGACGAGGTCGTGCCCGGCATCAAGGCGATGGAAGCCTATGGCCATACGCCCGGCATGCTGGCCTTCTGGATCACCAGCGGCGCGCAGGAATTTGCCCTGACCGCCGATACCGCCAATCACTATGTTTGGTCGCTGCAGCGCCCCGATTGGGAAGTGCGCTTCGATATGGACAAGGAGAAGGCCAAGGAAACGCGTGATCGCATCCTGAAGCGCGTCGCCGATGCGCGTGTGCCGTTTATCGGCTACCACATGCCCTTCCCGGGTCTGGGCTTCCTGCGCGCAAAAGACGAGGGATACGAGTTCATCCCCGCCTCCTACCAGTTCAACCTGCCCGAACAGGCCTGATCTGCCGTGCGATACACAGAAAGGCCCGCCATTACGGCGGGCCTTTTGCATTGTGGCTTCTGCCGGTCAGGCGCGGCTCAAGCCGCGTCCGTATCCGAGATATCCATCCGCACCAGCGTCTGGTTGAGAAGAATATAAGCGATCTCGCCGAAGGTGACCGGACCGGTGAAATTACCGGTGCGCTGACCTTCCAGCTCGCCATAGAGATAATTCAGGATGCAGTTGCACGAATACTGCCCCTCTCCCGTATTGCCTGCGCCCTCTGCAAAGGCTTGTGCATAGCTGCCAAGGGCATTGGCCATGCGGTATTCCACCCCCGCCACGACAGGCGCGTAGAACTTCACCTGCCCCGAAACCGTATCGACCGACTGGATCGAGACATTGACCATCGCGCCGGAATAGTTGGCCACCAGCGGCAGGCGGGTATCGATCTGGTTCTCCTCGATATAGGTCGCAAAATCGACCTCCTCGCCATTCACCTCTACGGTGCTGGCAACAAAGCCGTCTTTTTTGAAACGGAAGGTCAGATCCTCCCTGTCTCCCTGAGCGAAGATATTGAGAATATCGAGATCGGCTTTCGCATCCGCCGGAAGGCCCACATGCAGCAGCACCGCCCCTTCGTCATGGCCCTGCCCCGTGGCGCCATCGAAGATCATCGGGGCTTTCCTGCCCAGATCGTCGAGATGCACACCGGTGATCCAGCCCGCCAATGGCTGATTGAAGAGATTGTCATAGGTCTGGCCTTCGACGGCAAAATTCGAATGCGCCACCGAGAAAGCGGGAATCATGATCATCGTAAAGCCATTAGGCTTATAGCCCTCGGCGATGGTGGGCAGCGCGTCCACATCCACATAGCGCATATCCGTTTCGGCCACGCGGTCGAAGGTAGTGCAGAACAGCTTGTCACGCACAACGGCCCCGCCCTGATCGGTCACGAAATAGACGGTCGTGCCGCCGATCCATTTCCCCTTGGGCAGTTGACGCAGCAGTTCCTCGGCCCCCGCGATGACCATCGTTGCACCGTCATTGATCCGTGCGGACACATCCGCAACACTCAGCATTTCATTTTTCATCGGAGGCTCCAGCTTCAGAATTTGGCCATATCAGCAGTGGCAAAGGGGTTCTTGACCACAAAATCGCGCAATTCCCCGATTTTTGCAGCCAGGGCTGCGGGGCTTGCTGCAACTTCACGACGGAGACGGGACACCATAAGACGGGTGGCCAGCGAGGTCGCGGACAGGTCGGACTCGGAAGTCAGAACGCGCTTCCAGCGCGGGTCGTTCGTATCGGGAATCATTACGTCTCTCTCCTCAACTCTATGAGTCGACATAAGGCACACACTCTTAAGTTTTGCTTTCCCAACGTAAGCTCAGCTAGCAATCCACCCTATCGTCAGCTTATAATTTAAATTCGAGGTAAATTCCTTCATAACCCGGGACATCAATGACACCGATCCTGACCGTTACGCTCAATCCGACCGTCGATCTGTCCATTGCCACGGCGCAGGTGCTCCCCGATCGCAAGCTACGCTGCACCGCGCCGCAAGAGGATCCGGGTGGCGGCGGGATCAATGTCAGCCGCGCGATTGCCGCGATGGGCGGTCAGAGCACGGCCTTCGTGGCCTTGGGCGGGGCGATTGGCACCAAGATCACGGGGTTGCTGGCGGCACAAGGCATCGGCGTGGTGCCTTTTCCCGCACCGGGCGAGACGCGGCAGAGCCTGACAGTGGATGATTTGGCCAGCAATCAGCAATACCGCTTTGTCATGCCGGGCCCCTGCTGGAGCGCATCCGATGTGGCGTCCGCCCTGAGTCAGATCGCCCGCGCCCTGCCCGAAGGCGGGATTGTGGTGCTGTCGGGCAGCCAACCGCCCGGAGTCCCCGAGGATTTCCCCGCGAGGCTCGCCGATCATCTGGCACCCGTCAGAGCGCGGCTGTTTCTCGACACGTCCGGCCCCGCCCTTCTGCATCTGATGCAGCGCAAGCACCGCGCCGCCGATTTTCTGCGGATGGATGATCTGGAGGCCGAGGAACTGGCAGGACGCCCCCTGCCCACCCGTCGCGACACGGCCGATTTTGCACAAGAATTGGTCGTTTTGGGTCTGGCCGATTGCGTTCTGATTGCACGCGGCGCCGATGGCAATGTGATGGCCACGCGCGAAGGGCGCTGGGTGGCGGAAGCGGCAAGGGTGAAGATCGCCTCCAAGGTCGGAGCGGGAGATAGTTTCGTGGCCGGCTTCACATGGGCGCTGGCGCGCGGGCTGGACCTGCCGCAGGCGTTGCAGCATGGGGCAGCGGCCGCCTCGGCGGCGGTGATGACGCCCGCCACCGAACTTTGCCATGGCGAGGATATCGAGGCATTGCTGCCGCAATGCCCCCTGCATTTCGTCTGATTATTGGCGCTTTTATTGGCCCGACTGGTCGCGCCAGCGATTGACCATCGGATAGCGGCGATCAAGCCAGAACGCCTTGCGCGTCAGCTTCGTGCCGGGCGCCGACTGGAAGCGTTTCCATTCGGAAATATACAGGAGATGCTCGATGCGTTTGACCGTCTCGCGGTCATGGCCTGCCGCCACGATCTCGGCCACTGACTGATCGCCCTCCACCAGCCGCTCGAGGATGTCATCGAGCACCGGATAGGGTGGCAGACTGTCTTCGTCCTTCTGGTCGGGGCGCAGTTCGGCCGAAGGCGGCTTGTCGATGATAATGCTCGGGATCACCTCGCCCTCGGGCGCCTTCATCCACGGGCGGTGATTGGCATTGCGCCAGCGGCAGGTCTCGAACACGCGGGTCTTGTAGAGATCCTTGATCGGGTTATAGCCGCCATTCATATCGCCATAGATCGTGCAATAGCCCACGGCCATCTCGGATTTGTTGCCGGTGGTCAGCAGCATGGCGCCAAACTTGTTGGAAATCGCCATCAGGATCGTGCCGCGCAGGCGCGACTGGATGTTTTCCTCGGTCACGTCAGGCGCCATGCCATCAAACACATGGGCCAGCGCTTTGGTCACCCCGTCGCGGGCGGGCTCGATATGCACGGTATCGAGCTTCGTGCCCACACGCCGCGCCAGTTCGGCCGCATCATCGAGCGAGCCTTGGCTGGTATATTCCGAGGGCAGCATCACACAATGCACATTCTCGGGGCCGAAGGCATCGGCGGCAATGGTCGCCACAATGGCGGAATCGATCCCGCCCGAGAGACCCAGCACCACCTTCTTGAACCCCGATTTCGCCAGATAGTCATGGGTCGCCATGACCATCGCACGGTAATCCTGCTCCCATGCGTCGGGCTGCGGGTCGAAGCGGCCCTCGCCTGCCACCCAGCCCGAGGGCGTTTCGGTGAAGGTGATATGGTCGATGATTTCCTCGAAAGGAGCGAATTGCGCGGCCAGGGAACGGTCGGCATTGAGGACGAATGTCGCCCCGTCAAAGACCTGATCATCCTGCCCGCCCACCGAGTTGAGATAGACGAGCGGCAAGCCGGTCTCGACCACGCGGGCCACCATATGATTGAGCCGCACCTCGTGTTTGTCACGGAAATAGGGCGAGCCATTGGGCACGATCAGGATCTGCGCACCGGTCTCCATCAGTGTCTCGGCCACATCGGGGTGCCACGCATCCTCGCAGATAGGCAGACCGATCCGCGCCGCGCCGATCTGCACGGGCCCCGAGATCGGGCCCACATCATAGATCCGGTGCTCGTCGAAGACCTCTTTATGCGGGAGTTCGTGCTTGAGCATCCGCGCCACGACCTTGCCGCCCTTGAGCACCCAGTAGGCGTTGTAATGGCCGGTCGCGTCCTGATAGGGCGCGCCGATCCCCAGCGCCGGACCGTCGGCCAGACGCGCGGCAAGATCCTCGATCCGCGCCATACAATCGGCGATGAAGGCGGGCTTCATCACCAGATCCTGCGTCTGGTAGCCGGTCAGGAACATCTCGGGCAAGGCCACGAAATCGGCCCCTGCCTGTTTGCCCTCCTCCCATGCGGCTTGCGCCTTGGCGGCATTGGCATCAAGCGCGCCCACCGTGGGGTTCAGCTGGGCAAGGGTCAAACGGAAGGTCGCGGCCATGGGACAGATCCTCATTAAGTCTCGAGGGATGGTGTAACGGCAAGCGCGCGCGAGGGGAAGGGCATCGCGTTCCATCACATAGGGCGAAGGCACCATGCGCCACCCTTGTCTCATACGCGCTCTGCCCGTAGTTTAGCGGCAAAGACCTGCCGCAGCCCGACGGGCCGGCGGGCCACACAGGAGAGCCGCGCCCCATGACTTTCGCCCCGCTTCGCAATATCGCCCTCATCCTTGCTCTGGGTCTCGGCACGGCAGGTGTCGTGGCCGCACAGGAAAATGCAGGCGATGTGGCGACCAAGGAATATGATGATGGCGGCATCTATACTGGCACCTTCCGCAATGGCAAACAGGACGGGCACGGCAAATACACCCTGCCCTCGGGCTATGAATACGAGGGCTCCTGGGTTGCGGGACAGATCCAGGGCGAAGGCCGCGCACGCTTCCCCAACGGCTCCGTCTATGAGGGCCAGTTCACCGCCGGAAAGCCCGACGGCACAGGCAAGATCACCTTTATCGATGGCGGCACCTATGAGGGCGAGTGGAGTGCAGGCGAGATCACCGGCGAAGGCACCGCCCGCTATGCCAATGGGACGACCTATAAAGGCCAGTTCAGGAATGCCCGCCATGACGGCAAGGGCGTGCTGACCGGCGAGAACGGCTATCGCTACGAGGGCGACTGGGTCAATGGCGCAAAAGAGGGTCAGGGCAAGATCACCTATCCCGATGGTGCGACCTATGAGGGCGGCATGAAGGCGGGTCAGCGCGACGGCATGGGCACGCTGACCATGGCCGACGGGCTGAGCTATACCGGCCTGTGGAAGGCGGGCCAGATGAACGGCACCGGCCATCTGACACAGGCCAATGGCGATACCTATGAGGGCGCGATGGAGAACGGGCGCCGCAACGGTCAGGGCAAGGTGACCTATGCCAATGGCGATACCTACGAGGGCAATTTCGCGATGGACCGCCGTCAGGGCAAGGGCACGTTCCGCGGGACGGATGGCTATGTCTATGAGGGCGACTGGGTCGAGGGCCGGATCGAGGGTCAGGGCAAGGTCACCTATCCCGATGGCTCGGTCTATGTGGGCGCGTTCGTCAACGATCTCCCCGACGGACAGGGCAAGATCACCTATCCCGACGGGTCGAGCTATGACGGGCAGTGGTCAGCGGGACAGATCGAGGGCAAGGGCCGCGCGACCTATGCTAATGGCCTGACCTATGAGGGCGATTTCGTGAATGCCCGCAACGAGGGTCAGGGCCGGATGACCTATCCCGACGGCTATGTCTACGAGGGGTCCTGGAAGGGCGGTCAGCGTCAGGGACAGGGCCGCGCGAGCTATGCCGATGGCACGGTCTACGAGGGCAATTTCGAGAATGGCCAGCGCTCGGGCAAGGGCCGCCTCACGATGACCGATGGCTTCACCTATGAGGGCGACTGGCGCGAGGGCGAGATCGACGGCGAGGGCGTGGCCACCTATGCCAATGGTGATGTCTATACCGGCCATTTCGCGCAAGGAAAGCGGCAGGGGGCGGGCGTGATGAAATATGCCGACGGGCAGACGGCCGCAGGCAGTTGGTCGGACAACACCCTGACCGAAGCCGGTGGCGAGGCCAAACCGGCACCAGACCAGCCCGCAGCCCCTGCCGAGGAAGCCCCTGCCCCCGAAATGGCCACACCGCCTGCCAGCAGCGCGCCGAACTGAGCCTGCTCTGCGTGAGGGGCGCGCGCTCGGGGGCATCGAGCCCCGCTTCGCGCGCGGATGGGCGGCCTGCGGCACGCCCATCGGCCCTCGCCACAAGAGCCAAGCAAGGGCCACCACGATTGAACCCCGCCAGCCCCCCTCCTATATCTAAGCGGGATCAATCGTATAGGGGCGCGCGTTTTGGGCATTTCGGATCTGGCAGACGGGCTGACACGGCGGATCGAGGGTCTGGGATCCTCGGTAAGCGAGAGCCTGTTCGAGCCGGTGATCCGGCTTGGCGTGACGGGGCTCTCTCGCGCGGGCAAGACGGTGTTCATCACATCCCTTGTGGCCAATCTCCTTGACCGTGGCCGGATGCCCGCGCTTACCGGCCAATCGCGCATCCGTGCCGCTTTCCTGCAGCCCCAGCCCGATGATACCGTCCCGCGCTTCGCCTATGAGAGCCATCTGGCCGCACTTACCGGCCCCGATCCGCATTGGCCCGAAGGCACGGGGGCGGTCTCGCAGCTGCGGCTGAGTTTCCGCGTCCAGCCGGGCGGGCTTCTGGCGGGGATGCGGGGCATGCGCACCGTGCATCTCGATATCGTCGACTATCCCGGAGAATGGCTTCTGGATCTGGGGCTGATGGAAAAAAGCTACCGGCAATGGGCGGATGAGGCTTTCGCGCGGCTCTCGACGCGTCCGGGCGGGGCGGACTATCTGGCGCTGGCCCGCCAGACCGACCCCGACCAGCGCCATGACGAGCCCGTGGCCGACCGTCTGGCCCAGGGCTTTACCGCCTATCTGCATAGCGCCAAGGATGCCGGATTTTCGGACTGCTCGCCGGGGCGGTTCCTGCTGCCCGGCGAGAAGGCCGGATCGCCCGCCCTAACCTTTGCGCCGCTGCCGCCCTCGGCCAGCCCCCGCGGCTCGCTGGCCCGCGAGATGGAGCGCCGCTATGACGCCTATAAGCGCGAGATCGTGCGCCCTTTCTTCCGCGACCATTTCGCCCGTATCGACCGGCAGGTGGTTCTGGTGGATGTGCTCAGCGCCATCCATGCGGGGCCGGCAGCCCTCGAGGATCTGCGCCAGACCATGGCAGATATCCTCACCGCCTTCCGCCCCGGGCGGGCGAGCTGGCTCACCAGCCTGATCGGCGGGCATCGGGTGGAGCGCATCCTCTTTGCCGCGACCAAGGCCGACCATCTGCATCACAGCCAGCATGCCCGCTTGGCCAATATCACGCAGGCCCTCCTGCGCGAGGCCCGCGACCGTGCCGATTTTGCCGGTGCCGAAACACAGGCGCTGGCCATCGCCGCGCTACGCGCCACGACCGAGGCCGATATTTCACAGGGCGAAACGGTGCTGCCAGCGGTGCGGGGTCGCCTGCCCGACGGGCGCAATGTGGCGCTTTATCCGGGCGAGCTGCCCGATGACCCCGCCCAGCTTCTGTCCTCGGCACGGCGCGGGCGCGAGGACTGGCTGGCGGGAGATTACTCCATCATGGATTTCGCCCCCGCGCCTCTCGCCCTGCGTCCCGGAGACGGGCCGCCCCATATCCGCCTCGACCGTGCTGCCGAATTCCTGCTGGGAGACCGCCTGTGACAAAGCCCGTGACAAAGCCCGTGATGATCGAGCTGGATGACGCGCCCCAGAACCCCGCCGATGCGCCCCCCGTGGCCGACCTGCCAGACGCCACGCAGGAGCGGCTCGAGGGCCGCGCCATGCAGATTGCGGCACGACTTGCGGCCCGCCCTCCCTCAAAGATCGGGCGGTTCTTCTGGCGGTCATTCGTGGCACTGATCGGCTTTCTGGCCTCGGTCGCGGCATGGCGCTTCGTCGAAAGCCTCTTTGCCGCGAACCCCTTCCTCGGATGGGTCGGTGCTGGCCTGCTGGGGCTCTTCGTTCTGGCCGCCCTCATGGTGGCCATGCGCGAGATCGCTGCCTTCTCGCGGCTCAAACGGCTCGATACGGTGCACCATGAGGTCACACAATGCGTGCAGAGCGATGATCTTGCCCGCGCACGGAAGGTCTCGGCCCGCGTGTCCTCCATCTACGCGGCCCGCAAGGAGATGGACTGGTCGCGCGCGCGGCTGGCCGAGCAGGCCCCCGAGCAGCTGGATGTGCAGACGCTGATCGGCCTCACCGAAACAACGCTGATGGAGCCGCTCGACCAAGCCGTGCGCCTCGAGATCGAGGCCGCCTCGCGCATGGTCGCAGCCACCACCGCGCTCGTGCCGCTGGCACTGGCCGATGTGGGCACCGCGCTGATGGCCAATATCCGCATGATCCGGCGCATCGCCGAGATTTACGGGGGTCGCGCAGGAAGCCTCGGCTCGATCCGGCTGGCGCGCTCGGTGATGACGCATCTGGTCGCCACGGGGGCGGTTGCGGCAGGCGATGACCTGATCGAGACAGTCGCGGGGGGGCATCTGGCCGCCAAACTCTCGCGCCGCTTTGGCGAGGGGGTGGTGAATGGCGCATTGACCGCGCGCGTGGGCATTGCCGCGATGGAGGTCTGCCGGCCGATGCCCTTCGCGACTTTGCGCAAACCGAAAGTGACCAATATCCTCTCGCGCAGCCTGACGGGCCTTTTTGGCCGCGAGAAGGATCAGAGCTGACGGATCAGAGGTTCCGGATCAGAGGTTCCGGATCAGACGGGCGGGATTTCCCGCCACCAGCATATTCGGTGCCACGTCGCGGGTCACCACGGACCCTGCCCCAACCACGGCATTCTCGCCAATCGTCACACCCGGGCAGAGGATCGCCCCACCGCCGATCCAGACCCCGTCATGGATGGTGACAGGCTTGCCCGATTCCAGCATGGCGCGACGGGGCGCGGCCTCAAGCGGATGGGTCGCGGCATAGATCTGCACATTGGGGCCGATCAGCACCTCGTCACCGATCGTGACCGGAGCGCAATCCAGAATGGTGGCGTTGAAATTGATAAAGCTACGGGCTCCCACACGGATATGCTGGCCATAATCGCAGCGGAAAGGCGGCTTGATCTGCGTGCCCTCACCAAAAGCGCCCAGCAACGGCCCGAGAAGTTCGGCACAGGCCCCCGCATCCAGCCGCGCATTGAACGCGGCCAGCACCGCTGCCGCCCGCGCCATATCGGCCTGCAATTCGGGATCGGCGGCGCAATATAAATCACCCGCCAGCATCTTCTGCTTCTCGCTTCTCATCGCAGCTTCGGGATACCGCCCGGCAGTTTCTCGCGCTCCACCACACCCGCCCGCAAGCTGGTGCCGATCCGGTGCGCCAGCGCCGACCAGCCAGCCGCGGCCAGCGGGTCCAACTCGCGCCGCAATGTGTCGTCAAACAGTCCCAGCCAGACCGGAAACATGCCCGGCCGCACATTGCCCGCCCGCCGATGTGCCATCATCGGGGATCCGTCATAGTCCCCCTCATGCAGGATCGATCCGCGCCAGAAGGCCGCGACCTTTTCCTCATGGGCCGGCCAGTCGGTCACATGGGCAGCAAAGACCGGCCCCAACATGTGATGCTCGCGCACACGGGCGTAGAAGGCCGCCACAACGCGGTCGATCTCGGGGCCGGTAATCGGGAAACGGGCCAAGGGGTCGGTCATCAGCGCCTCACTCGAACATATCGCTTTGTGCGGGCGGGGTCGTCTGCGGTTCGGCAAGCCCCATATGGCGCCAGGCACGTTGCCCCAGCATCCGCCCGCGCGGCGTCCGCTGGATCAGGCCCTGCTGCAAGAGATAGGGCTCGATCACCTCCTCGATCGCATCGCGGCTTTCCGACAGCGCTGCCGAGAGTGTCTCCACCCCGACCGGCCCGCCGCCATAATGCTCGGCCATCAGCATCATGTAACGCCTGTCCGCCCCGTCGAGACCGAGCGTATCGACCCCCAGCCGCGTCAGCGCGCTATCGGCAATCTCGCGGGTCAGGCGGCCATCGCCCTCGACCAGCGCGAAATCTACCACACGGCGCAACAGCCGCCCCGCGATCCGCGGCGTGCCACGGGCACGTTTGGCGATCTCGCGGGTGCCCTCGGGATCGGAGGGGATCCCCAATAACCGCGAGCCCCGCGTCACGATCTGGTCAAGCTCGTCCTCTGTATAGAACTGCAGCCGCGTCGGAATACCGAACCGGTCACGCAACGGCGTCGTCAGGAGCCCCAGCCGCGTGGTGGCGCCCACCAGCGTGAAGGGCTGCAACTCGATCCGCACGGTGCGCGCGGCAGGCCCCTCGCCGATCACCAGATCGAGCTCGAAATCCTCCATCGCTGGGTAAAGCACCTCCTCGACCGCAGGATTGAGCCGGTGGATTTCGTCGATAAACAGGACATCGCGCGCCTCGAGATTGGTCAGGATCGCCGCCAGATCCCCCGCCTTGGCCAGAACAGGGCCAGAGGTCATCTTGAAATTCACCCCCAGCTCGCGGGCCATGATCTGCGCCAACGTGGTCTTGCCCAGACCGGGCGGGCCGTGGAACAGCGTGTGGTCCATCGCCTGCTGGCGCATGCGGGCCGAGGCAATGAACACGCGCAGATTGGCCCGCGCCTCGGCCTGCCCCACGAATTCATCAAGCCCCTGCGGCCGCAAGGCGCGGTCGGCATCTTCCGGCAGACGGTCGGGGCGAAGGGTGGGGTCTGGCTCGTTCATGCTCTCATTCTCGCGCAAGCTCGGAGGTCTGTCCATGGGCGGCTGTGCCGCCCGCGATGCGAAGAGGGCTCGATGCCCTCAAGCATCGCACTCCCCTCAATCTTTCGGCGCCAGCAGACGCAGTGCCAGCCGGATCAGCTTGGCGGTATCAACCGCCGCCGGATCCTCGGAGGCCTGCGCCACCGCCCCCGCGGCCTCGGTCGGCGAATAGCCCAGATTGGTCAGCGCCGACAGCGCCTCGGCGGTGAAATTGGTCTTTGGCGTCGCCGCAGGCGCAGGGCGAGGCGTCTTCGGTGACATCTCTATGACCTCGCCATCCGCCTCGATCACCGGCGCGGCCTCCACCGTCAGATCGCCGCCCATCGCCATGATCGAGGGCGCCTTGTCGCGCAGCTCGTTCACCACTCGCTGGGCGATCTTCGGCCCCACACCGGGCGCAGCTTTTACCGCCGACCAGTCGCCCAAGGCAATCGAACGCCCCAGAACCTCCGGCCCGAGTGTTCCCAAAATCGCCAGCGCCGCTTTCGACCCGATCCCTTGAACGGAAATAAGCAGGCGATACCACTCTTTCTCCAGAAGGCTCGCAAAACCGAAGAGCTGCAACAGATCCTCGCGCACCAGCAGGTCGGTATAGAGAGCGCAGGGCTCGCCCACCCGCGGCAGGCTCTGCGAAGTCAGCGCGCTCACATGCACCACATAGCCTACGCCACGCACATCGATCATCACCTGATCGAGCCCGCGATGGATGATGGTTCCGGCCAGACGTCCAATCATGATGCGCTCCTTTTGATCCGCCCGCTGCCCGAAGCCGCGCGCGACAGTTGCGCGGCATTCATGCGGCGCGCCGATTGCAGATGCAAGGCATGACAGATCGCAATCGCCAGCGCATCCGCCGCATCGGGGCTGTCGAAACTGACGCCAGGCAGCTGGTGCTTGACCATATGCTGGACCTGCACCTTATCGGCATGACCCACGCCCACCACGGCCTTTTTCACCGCATTGGGGGCGTATTCACCCACTTCGAGCCCTGCCTGCGCCGGCACCAGCAGCGCGATCCCCCGCGCCTGCCCGAGCTTCAGCGTGGCCACCGCATCCTTGTTGACAAAGGTCTGCTCGACGGCGGCCGCTTCGGGGCTATGGATCTCGAACACCTGCGTCAGGCCCGCATGCAACTCCATCAGCCGCCTCGCCAGAGAATCACCTGCCGAATGCAGCGTCCCGTTGGCAAGATGACGCATGCGCGATCCCTCCATCTCGATCACGCCCCAGCCGAGATTCCGCAATCCCGGATCGATTCCGATCACCCGCATAGCCTGCCCCTTTACCGTTCTTTTACGACTGCTAGCACGAAACAGGAACATCAGGAAGGGGACACCGCCGCGAACGGCATAAACGTCTAAAAAGAAGGCATGAAACGCTACAAAATATGCCATGCAAAAACTGCATGGCGGGACTGCCCAAGCGCCATTTGTTTTTATAAACCGCTCATATTATGTGCAGCTTCATAAGAGAAGAGATCAACTATTAGCACGAACTGAAAAGGTGACCCCATGTCGCTGCAAACTGCAAACCGTATCGAAATGCGCACCGTCCGCGCTGGCTTCTTCCAACAGGTGATCGACATGATCGCGAACTGGAACGACCGCCGCATGACCCGCATCGCCCTGTCCAAACTGACCGATCGTGAACTCAACGACATCGGCCTGAGCCGCTTCGATATCGCAAAAATCCGCTAAGCTATGGATGTAAGGACGTTAACTCTCCTCACCCGCGCTTACGAAGCTAAAAGACAAGCCGTGCAACTCTGAGAGTGCACGGCTTTTTCTATTTCTGTCTGACATCTGGCCCGATGCGGGCCGAGCCTTATCCCAGCAGTTGCGAGATAAAACGCGCCGCGATGTGGCTGAGCGTATCCGGCGCCATGACGAGAGCGACCGCAGCATCGAAACCACCATCCGCCTTGAGGGTCGTCAGACGCAGCAGATAACTCTGCTCGCCCATCTGCGCGATCATCGCACCCTTAAAGAGGAAAAAGCCAAGGAACAGGAAGACGAGCGCTTTCAGCGGCAGGCTGATCCGGCGCGACGACTGCGGCTTGACCTGATCCAGACGCCCCAGAGCCCCCACAGCCTCGAAACCGCCACCGGCCTTGTGGGTCCGCGCGATACGGTCGATACGCTCGGCGAATTCTTTCGAAATATGCGTGCCCATACCATCCTCCACAGTGCCGCAGCAGTCATTGCCGCTACGGCACTTATGAAGGGATTGTTAAATTATTTCGAGCATTTTTAGCAAAAACCCATTCAAAATATTGGCGATTAGCTCTTTTGAAGAACCAATGTCGTCCAGTCGCCATGTTCGTTTCGCTGGCGGAGACTGAACCCTTCCGCTTCGTAAGCTGACACGACGTCATCAGCCTGCTCATGAAGGATTCCGCTTAGAATTGCGTAGCCTGATTCGGCGCAGTTGCGACCCATATCGGGGGCGAGCGCCAGCAGCGGGCCCTTGAGGATATTGGCAAAGATCAGGTCGAACGGCGCGGCCTCGGCCAGGGCCGGATTGCCAAAGCCCGCAGCCTCGAGACAGATTACGCGCCCCGCAAGATCATTGCCCTCGACATTGGCCCGGGCCGTCTCGACCGCGATCGGATCGATGTCCGAGGCCAGAACGGTTTCCGGCCAGATCTTGGCCGCGGCCATCCCCAGCACGGCAGTGCCACAGCCGATATCGACCGTGTTTTTCGCGTGGAAGCCGTCTTTCTCCAGCGCATCCAGCGCCAGAAGGCAGCCCAGCGTTGTGCCATGATGGCCGGTGCCGAAGGCCATCGCCGCATCGATCTTCAGCGCGATGGCCCCCTCGGGCACCTTGTCGGCATCGTGGCTGCCGTAAACAAAGAACCGGTCCGCAGCGACCGGCGCCAACTCGCGGCGCACATGCGCGACCCAGTCCTGATCGGGCAGTTCGGACACTACAAAATCCTGCGCGCCATGCACGGCGGCCAGAAGAGCCAGCGCGATCTCGTTGGGCTTCTCGGTGAAATAGGCGCCGATCTCGTAACGCCCCGACCCGTCCTCGATCTCGAAGACGCCCGTGCCATAGGGGGCGGGCTCGATCTCGCCCACGCGCTCTTCAAGCGCATCGGCAAGATCGCGGTCGGAAAGCGTGGTGAAAGCGGTATAGGTGGGCATGGAGATCTCCTTTCGGGCTTCTCCCTGCTTTGGCGGGCTTTGGCCCTATCGTCAAGCACCCCACAGGCCGAACAAGCCTGTCAGCAGAAGAAGAAGGGCGCCATAGCGCCCCCCTTATCAGACCGCCAGTCCGATGGGACAAGAGACCCCAGTGCCGCCAATGCCGCAATAGCCACGCGGGTTCTTGGCCAGATATTGCTGGTGGTAGTCTTCGGCATAGTAGAAGGGCGGTGCGGGATAGATCTCGGTGGTGATCGCCCCGTGGCCGGCCTGCGCCAGCTTGGCCGCATAGACGGTGCGGCTTTCCTCGGCGGCTCTGGCCTGTTCGGGGCTGAAGGTATAGACGCCCGAGCGGTATTGTGTGCCGCGGTCATTGCCCTGCCGCATGCCCTGCGTCGGGTCATGGCCTTCCCAGAATACCCGCAAAAGCGCCTCATAAGAGATCTTTTTGGGGTCATAGATCAGGCCAACCACCTCGTTATGGCCGGTCAGGCCGGAGCAGACCTCCTCGTAGGTCGGATTGGGCGTATGACCGCCCGCATAGCCCACCATGGTGAGCCAGACCCCGTCCAGCTGCCAGAAGAGCCGCTCGACGCCCCAGAAACATCCCATGCCGAACATGGCGCGCTGCATTCCCGCGGGCACGGGGGCCTCGAGATCGCGTCCGGTGACGAAATGCGGTTGGGTGACGGGCATCGGCATCTCGCGCCCCGGCAGGGCCTCGTTGATGGATGGAATGCGGCTGAGTTTCATGTCTCTTTCCTCCCCTTCTGGTCGCGGCACCAAGATAGGCATTCAGCGCGCCCGATCCACCCCGCAATCACGGTAAGGTTAGCACGGGACGCAGGGTTTCTATATGTCATTTACCATAGCGAGATACTTGCAAGGGCGCACAGCCCTCGCTAGGGAAGCCTTATGCCCAGATATGCTCTCAAGATCGAATATGACGGCAAGCCCTTCGCGGGCTGGCAAAGACAGGCCGACCAGCCCTCGGTGCAAGGCGCCATCGAGGCGGCACTGGCACGACTGGAACCACGCGAGCACACGATTGCGGCGGCAGGCCGCACCGATGCCGGCGTGCATGCCACCGCGCAGGTTGCGACCTTCGATCTTGAAAAGGACTGGGATGCGTTCCGGCTCTCCGAGGCGCTGAACTTCCATCTGAAGCCCGCCCCCGTGGCCATCCTGAAAGCCGCAAAGGTGGCCGACGATTTCCACGCCCGTTTTAGTGCCGTAGAGCGGCAATATCTCTTTCGGCTCGTGGTGCGGCGCGCACCGATGACGCATGAGGCCGGTCAGGTCTGGCGGGTGCGCAACCCGCTCGATCTCCACGCGATGCGCGAGGGGGCCGCCCATCTGGTGGGCCTGCATGATTTCACCACCTTCCGCAGTTCGATCTGTCAGGCAAAATCGCCGGTAAAGACGATCGACGAGATCACCATCGAGGAGCGCCCCATACCGCATGGGCAGGAATTCCGCTTCTTCCTGCGCGCCCGCAGCTTCCTGCATAATCAGGTGCGCTCGATTGTGGGGACGCTGGAAAAGGTCGGCAGCGGCGCATGGGCGCCCGATCAGGTGAAAGACGCGCTCGAGGCCTGCGACCGGGCGGCCTGTGGCCCCGTCTGCCCGCCTCAGGGGCTCTACCTGTGTTGCGTGGGCTACCCGCAGGACCCCTTCACGGACTGAACTGCCCTATTCTGCAGGGGTGCCACTCGCGTCGTCTTTGCGGATTTCGCGCAATTCACGGGCAAGGCGCAGCTGCAGGGAGCCCTCGGGCAGGCTGCGCGGCACATATTCGGGCACGGATTTCAGGATCACGCCCAGAATACCCGCCGTATCGCCCAGATCGACCGCCTCGCGCAGATCGCGCAGCGCGGCGGCCATCTCGATTTCGGAGAGCATATCCTCGCGCACGCGGATGATCTTGGGGTGATCCGTGGTCTGCGCGCCCTTGCGTACCATCAGCTCCTCATGCAGCTTCTCGCCCGGACGCAGACCCGTGAAGGCGATCTCGATATCACCTTCGGGATTTTCCTCACTGCGCACGGTGAAGCCCGCCGCATCGATCAGCTTGGCGGCCAGATCGACGATCTTCATCGGGCGGCCCATATCCAGCACATAGACCTCACCGCCCTCGGCAAAGGCTCCAGCGGCCAGCACGAGCCGCGCCGCTTCGGGGATGGTCATGAAATAGCGCGTCATGCGCGGATCGGTCACCGTTACCGGTCCGCCCCGCGCGATCTGCTCCTTGAACAGCGGAATGACCGAGCCCGAGGATCCCATCACATTGCCGAAGCGCACAATGGAATAGATCGTGCCCTGCGAGCGGCCCGCCAGATCCTGCACGGTGAGTTCGGCGAACCGTTTGGAAGCGCCCATCAGATTGCTCGGGCGCACCGCCTTGTCGGTGGAGACCAGCACGAAACGGCGCACTCCACAATCGCGGGCGGCGCGTGCCAGAACGGCGGTGCCGAGCGCGTTATTGGAGATCCCGACACGCGCATTGCTCTCGACGAGGGGGACGTGCTTGTAGGCGGCGGCATGCAGCACCACCTCGACACGATGCTGGGCCAGCGTCTCGCGCACATGCACGGAATCGCAGACCGAGCCCAGCACCGGCACGATCTCGCAGCCGATCGCCTCGCCCAGGACCCGCATCTCGGCCTCGGCCTGATAGAGCGCATATTCGGACAGCTCGAACAGCACCAGTTTGCTCGGACGGCTGGTCATCACCTGGCGGCATAGCTCGATCCCGATCGAGCCCCCCGCCCCCGAGATCATCACCACACGTCCGCGATAGGCGGTGTGGCTGTTGCTGATTTTCTTCTCGAGATTCTCGCGCGGCAGAAGCGCTGCCGTGCCGGCCGGCATCAGCTTGGTCAGCAGATTGGTCTCGCCGGTCAGCCGCGCGAAGGCCGGCAGCGTCTCGACATCGATCCCCAGACGCGCCAGACGCTTGGAGATGAAGGTCTGTTTTTGCACCGAGACCGACGGCATCGCGAGGATCACACGGTTGATCTTGTGACGCTCGATAACCTTGTCGGCATGCACCCCGGAGAAGATCGGAACACCGTTGAGGTTCATCCCGTCCAGCGTGCCGTTATCATCAAGGAACGCATAGATCATCATGCCGGGCCGGTTGCGCAGCTCATGCGCCAGCGCCATGCCGGTGCGCCCCGCGCCATAGATCGCGATCCGGCTGACGACATTCGACTGCCGGTAGATCTGCACCAAGAGGAAATAGAGGAATTGCCGCATCCCCACCGTCGCCACGAAATGCACGATGGCAAAGAGGATATGCAGCCGCAGCCCAGCATTCACATGCGAGATGGTCGACAGGAGATAGGAAGAGATCCCGAGCGCTACGGAAATCGCCAGTGACCGCAGCACGGCCTCGCCATCGAAATCCTTCAGCTTGCGGTTGAACATCCCCAGCACAGAACCGAGACCGACACTGACCATCAGCAGGAAGGGCAGATAGACCAGCGTGAAGCGGAATGTATTGACCGCCTCCTCCAGCCCGAAGCGCAGGATAAGCGCCAGCCAGAAGGTCAGCGGGACCATCATCAGGTCGACCACCGCCAGAATGCAGAATTTCGTTTTCTGGTTCAACGCCACGAGGCGCCGTGTCAAAGAAGGCATAGGCCTCTCGGGGTCAAATAGAGTTCGTCAGTCGGTGCTGCATGTGCAGGATAAGCCTCGCACTCTGTCAGTCGAGAACTTTTTTGATCGTATCATAGACAATTCGGGCATCGAAGCAGACGGAGCGATGTTTTTGATACATAAGATCCAGCTTGGCCTTGGCCGGAATGCAGGTCTCGCAATAGACACGATCGGTCTCCTCTGGCGTATCACATTGGGAAAGCAGCCATTCTTCATGGCGATGGTAGTAGAGCGAGGCCAAACCCGTCGCGCCGGGGCGGGATTTGAGCACCTCACCATAGATGGCGGGAAACCGCTCGACATATTCGCGCAGCGGTGCGCGTGGACCCACGAAGCTCAGATCACCTTTGAAGATATTCCACAGCTGGGGCAGCTCGTCGCCACGGGTCTTGCGCAGGATCCGTCCGATTCGGGTGATCCGTGCCGCCTTGTTGCCCCCCGAGACCCCGCTATCGCTCTCCACGAGGCTCATCGTGCGGAATTTCCAGAGCCGGAAGCTCTCGGTCGGGCTTTTCATCCGCTCGGCAACGTAGAAATAGGGCCGCCCTTCGGTAAAGGCCAAGGTAACCAGCACGATCGCGATCAGCGTCAGCAGGATCGGAGCCAGCAAAAGCGCAAGCACCAGATCAAAGAGGCGTTTGCCGAATGTCATCGAAGATCTCCACGCAATTGACGAAGTTCGGCCACCAGTCGCGTGGCCTCGACGGGGCGCTCGGGCACAAGCCCCAGCGCCACCGCGCGACTGACATCCAGCTCGACCCGTTCGATGGCCTCGGCCGGCGCCGGACGCGGGGTGAACGGCTCGCCCGCCGCACGCAGCAGCGCGTCCATCGACACCAGATCGGGTTCGGCCATGTTGAGGATTTCGGGCACGCGCGCGCCCGCCGCCAGGAATCGCGCGAGCCGCGCAAGCGCCTGCGCCAGCGTCACCGGCCCGATATAGCTCCGCAGCGGCCCGTGCGGCTTATCCGCCATGCCCCCGAACATATCGAGCACGCGCCCCGCCGCGGGAGCCTCGGCCCCCAGAAGCGCATCCGCCCCCGCCACATTCCCGATGCGCAGACAGCAGGTCCGCGCATATCCGCGTGCCATTTCCTCCATTGCGACCTTGGCACGGCCGTAATCGGACAGGGGCGCGAGCGGCCCATCCTCGGCAAGCGGCAGATCGGCGGAGCCCCGCCCATAGACGGCAGCCGAAGAGGCCAGAATGACCGGCCGTTCCGTGGCCTTTCCCGCCTCGCAGGCAGCCTGCGCGAGTGTCACATTGAGCCCCATATCCACGTCCTGTCCCGGCGTCACACCCGCCAGACACAGCACCACATCCGCAGCCTCGGCCGCGCGGCGGAAATCGACGCTATCTGCCAGTGGATCAAAGAGAATATCGGCCCCCTTCCCCTCGCTGCGTGCCTGCAGCGCAAGTTCGAGCCCCGAGGTCAGGCCGAAGGCCGAAGAGCGCCATGCCGGCACGAGGAGCCGCCCCAGCCGTCCGGTCGCGCCAACAGCCAGCACCCTGACGGGACGCTGCGCCAGAGCGGCAGGTTGCGCGAGGGCGGGCTGGGTCGAAAAATTATCTGCCAACTTGTAAATCTCTCTCGGACAGGCCATGAATAGCGCCGAACGCGCCTATGCGATTGAAGCCTGCCAAAGACTTAGCATCCGTTTCAAGGATGCGAAACGGGGGAAGTGAATGAGTTTGAAAAACCGTCGCGCAGTATTTCTGATTGCGGCCCTCGTCGCCCTAGGCGCCTGCACGCTCCCGCGCGGTGCGGCCATGCGCTCTGAGATCCTCAAGAACGAAGGCAAGGAAAACGCTCAATTCGCCCATTACGAGATTGACCGTGCCCATCTCGCCCAGATCCATAGCTGGCCTGCCGGTGCCCATGCCCTGCCGCCGCGCGCATGGCTGCGGGGCGGCGCAAGCTCCCAGCCCGGCACGTTGAGCGCCGGTGACAGCGTCGGTCTGGCGGTCTGGGAAAACGGTGACAACAAGCTGCTGACAACCGAAGGCGCCCCCTCGGTGGCGCTGCAGGCCACGCAGATCAACGATGACGGGACGCTCTTTGTCCCCTATGCGGGACCGATCCATGTGGCGGGCCTCACGGTCGAGACCGCCCGCGAGCGGGTGCAGGACGCGCTCAGCTCACTCCTTCCCGCCGCACAGGTCCAGCTCTCGCGCCAGCCCGGTGCACGCAACACCGCCGATCTGGTCAGCGGTGTGGCCGCACCCAAATCCATCGATCTGTCGCAACGTCCGATGAGCGTGTTGTCGGCCATCACTGAGGGCGGCGGGGTGTCGTCATCCTTCGCCAACCCGCAGGTGCGTCTGCTGCGCGGCAACTCGGTCTATGAAATCTCGATGAAGCGCCTGATCGACGATCCCACGCTCGACACCGGCATGCGCCGCGGCGACAAACTGCTGGTGACCGAAGATCCGCGCTATTTCCTTTCGATGGGCGCCACCGGCAAGGAAGCCATCGTGCCCTTCCCGCGTGACAAGGTTTCCGCGCTCGAGGCGATCACCCTTGCAGGCGGCGTCAATGACAGCCGCGCCGACCCGAAAGGCGTGCTGATCCTGCGCGACTATCCGGCCAGTGCCGTGGGCCCCAACGGTCCGTCGAACCAGCGGGTGATCTTCTCGATCAACCTGACCACAACGGATGGCCTCTTCTCGGCACAGAACTTCTATCTGCAGCCGCAGGATGTGGTTCTGGCCACCGAAAGCCCGATCGTGAAGGCCCAGACGCTGTTCAGCCTGTTCAACACGACGGTCTCCTCGGCGGCCCGCGTCGACAACTTCTGATCATATAACCGCCATGCGCTCCGCTCCCTGAGCGCATGGCGGCCCTGCACAAGCGTTTTTACGTTCCGCCTCTCTGGACCTTTGCGGCGCAAGATGATTGCTTGGCGCCAGAATTTGGAGAGAAGAAGATGGCATTCGGTAAGAATATCCGCACATGGTTTGACGGGGCTTGGCACGATGGCGATGCGATGGTCATGCGCGCGGCCGATCACGGGCTCTGGCAAGGGTCCAATGTTTTTGACGGCGCGCGCCTCTTTGGCGGGCTCGTCCCCGATCTGGACGCCCATTGCGCCCGCCTGAACCGCTCGGCAGAGGCGCTGATGATCACCCCGACGATGGACGCCGCCGAGATGGTCGAGATCGTGCGCGAGGGGCTCAAACCCTATGGCACCGATACCGCCGTCTATATCCGTCCGATGTATTGGGCGGTGAACGGCTCCGAACTGGGGATCTCGCCCGCGCCGAACTCCACCGGCTTCGCGATCAGCCTCGAGGAAGTGCCGATGCCCGCCGAGGATGCGGCCACCACGCTGACCACCACCCAGTTCCGCCGCCCCGTGCTGGCCGACAATGTCTGCAATGCCAAAGCGGGCTGCCTCTATCCCAATAACGCGCGGATGCTGGTCGAGGCGCAGCGCAAGGGCTTCGGCAATGCGCTGGTGCAGGATGCGCTCGGCAATGTGGCCGAGACCGCATCGGCCAATGTGTGGATGGTCAGGGATGGCGAGTATTTCACCCCAGTCGCCAACGGCACCTTCCTCGCAGGCCTGACCCGCAAGCGCCATATGAAGAACCTGCGCGAGGCGGGCTATACCGTCAACGAGACGGTTCTGACGCTGGAAGACTTCCGTAAAGCCGATGAGGTCTTCCTGACCGGCAACTTCTCGAAGGTGCAATATGTCAAGGCCTTCGACGATGTGAGCTATGAATACGGCCCGCTGACCCGCAAGGCGCGCGAGCTGTATATGGACTGGGCGACGAGCTGCCCGCTCTGATTTCACAGGCGGTTGCAAAGATCGGAGCGGCGGGCAATCATGCACCCGCCCCTCCTATGGGCACTCCTTTCACGGCCAAGCCGCGCTTGGCCCCGTTTTCCCGGAGCTTTCATGCGCAAATTCCTTGTCGTGCTCGATGATACCCGCGAATGCCTGAACGCGATGCGTTTTGCGGCAATGCGCGCCAGCCACACGGGTGGCGGCGTGACCATCATCTCGGTGATCCCGCCAGAGGAATACCAGCACTGGATGGGGGTGGCCGAGCTGATGCGCGAGGAAGCCCGCGAGCGGATCGAGGCACATTTCGAGGTCTTCGCAAAATGGATGCGCGACCGTCAGGGGGTGAACCCCGAGCTGGTGATCCGCGAAGGGGAACCGGCCAAGGAAATCTTCAAACTGGTCGAGGATGACCCCGAGATCGGCGTTCTGGTTCTGGGCGCGGGTTCGGGCAAGGGCGGCCCCGGTCCGCTGGTGACGCAGATGACCAAGATCGCCGGAACCCTGCCCTTCCCGCTGACCATCGTGCCGGGCGATATGTCGAAGGAAAAGCTCGAACAGATCACCTGATCGGGAATAGTTTAGAACTTTTCTAAACATTGACATCGGGGCCCCTGAAGCGCATATCAGGTGCCCAAAGCCGAAGGAGCCCATCATGTTCATTCAGACCGAGACCACGCCGAACCCGGCGACGCTGAAATTCCTGCCCGGCCAGACCGTTCTGGAGATGGGCACTGCCGACTTCCCGACCGCGGACGCGGCTGCCAAATCACCGTTGGCAAAGGCCATCTTCGCCGTGCCCGGCGTGACGGGCGTGTTCTTCGGGTCCGATTTCGTGACCGTGACCAAAGATGATGCGACCGATTGGGATCATGCGAAACCTGCAATCCTCGGCGTGATCATGGAGCATTTCCAGTCCGGCGCGCCAGTGATGGACGGCGAAGGTGCTGGCTCTGGCGGCCATGCCGAGCATACGGGTGATGCCGAGGACGGCGCGATCGTGGCGCAGATCAAGGATCTTCTCGATACCCGCGTGCGTCCCGCCGTGGCTCAGGATGGCGGCGACATCACCTTCCACGGTTTCGAGCGTGGCGTGGTCTATCTGCATATGCAGGGCGCCTGCGCGGGCTGCCCCTCTTCGACGCTGACCCTGAAAATGGGCATCGAGAACCTGCTGCGCCATTACATCCCCGAAGTGACCGAGGTCCGCCCCGTTGCAGGCTGAGCCTCTGATACTGTCTTTCGACACCTCGGCCGCGCATTGCGCGGCCGCTTTGCTGCGCGGCGACACGCTTCTGGCCGCGCGCACCGAGGAAATGTCGCGAGGTCAGGCCGAGCGCCTGATGCCGATCATGCAAGAAATGATGTCGGATCAGGGCGTTAGCTGGGCCGACCTTGATGCGATCGGCGTCGGGATCGGGCCGGGCAATTTTACCGGCATCCGGATTTCGGTCTCGGCCGCGCGCGGTCTGGCGCTGGCCCGCAAGATCCCCGCAATCGGCGTGTCGAATTTCGAGATCCTGCGCGAGGGCCAGTCTGCGGGCCGCGAGATCGTCTCCGTGGCGGCCCCGCGCGATCAGGTCTATCTGCAGCTCTTCGATCAGGGGGCGCCCGCCGCCAAACCTGTGCATTTCGACCCCGAAGCGCCCGACACCGCGCTGACCGTTCTGGGCGCCCAGCGGGTGATCGGCGCGCAGGCCGAACGGATCGCCAGCCTTCTGGGCATTGCGCAGGCCCTGCCCTGCGAGATGGCAAAGGTGCCCGAGCGCATCGCCCGTATCGCGGCGCGCAAACTGGCCACGCAGACCGATCACGCGCGCCCCGCGCCCCTCTATATCCGCGCCGCCGATGCCGCCCCGCCCTCGGATGCGCCGCCTGTTATCCTCGACTAAGAGCCCGCCCATGACACCTGCCCAGATGGCCGCGATCCACAAACAGTGTTTCACGACCCCGCGCCCGTGGCGGGCCGAGGAATTCGCCGAGACGCTCTCGAAGAAATTCTACTTCTGCCTTTCGGAAGACCAGGGCTTCCTGATCGGTCGGGTGATCGCCGGAGAGGCGGAGCTCACCACCATCGCGGTGGCCCCCGCCGCGCGGCGTCAGGGCATTGCGCGCCGGTTGATGGCGCGGTTCGATGACGAGTTACGCGCCCGCAACGCCGAGATCGCCCATCTCGAGGTCGCGATGGAAAATCATTTTGCCCACGCACTTTACCTAGCGACGGGCTGGTCCGACAGCTGTATCCGCGAGAACTATTACCGCCATCCTGATGGCAAGCGGAGTGACGCGATCCTGATGGTGCGCGACTTCGGGCCGGACATTTTCTGACCAATCAGACGAAAAATGACGACCGCCCCCTACGGAGGGGTCAAATCTGACTTGACGCGTCTTGCCGAGTTCGGTCTGAATTGGCTATGGGGCACAGATAGAATGCCCTTCCACCGGCCCCTTCGGGCCGGCCAAGCCATGATCGGGGAGATATCCATGAGCTTTATGAAATCCATTCTCGGCGCTGCCGCGACGCTTGCGCTGACCGCGGGTGCCAGCCTTGCCGATCCGGCCTTGATCTACGATCTGGGTGGCAAATTCGATAAGAGCTTCAACGAGGCCGCGTTCAATGGCGCGAAACGCTGGGTCGAGGAGACCGGCGGCAGCTATAAAGAACTCGAGATGCAATCGGAAGCACAGCGCGAGCAGGCGCTCCGCCGTCTGGCCGAATCCGGCGCGAACCCGATCATTACTACCGGCTTCGCTTTCGGCGATACGCTGAACACCGTGGCGCCCGATTATCCGGACACCAAATTCGCGATCATCGACTCGGTCGTCGATCTGCCCAATGTCCGCTCGGTCGTGTTCAAGGAAGAACAAGGCTCGTATCTGGTCGGCATGCTGGCGGCAGAGGCCTCCAAATCCGGCACCGTCGGCTTTATCGGCGGCATGGACATCCCGCTGATCCGCAAATTCGCCTGTGGCTATGTGCAGGGCGCCAAAGCGGCCAATCCCGACATCAAGGTCGTTCAGGCCATGACCGGCACCACGCCCTCCGCATGGAATGATCCCGTGAAAGGTGCCGAGCTTGCCAAGGCGCAGATCAGCCAGGGTGCGGATGTGATCTATGCCGCCGCCGGTGGCACCGGTATCGGTATCCTGCAGGCCGCAGCCGACGAGAACATCCTGTCGATCGGCGTCGACAGCAACCAGAACATGCTGCATCCGGGCAAAGTGCTGACCTCCATGGTCAAGCGCGTGGATAACGCCGTCTATGACATGTTCACCGCGGGCCCCGATATGGAAACCGGCGTTGTGACGTTGGGTCTGGCCGATGACGGCGTGGGCTATGCAATGGACGAGAACAATGCCGATCTGGTCACCGCCGAGATGCGTGCACCGGTAGATGCGGCCGCCAAGAAGATCGCCGATGGCGAGCTGGAAGTGCATGATTACACCACGGACAGCACCTGCCCGGTCGAGTGATCCCATGAGCGATATGGCAACCAATATGACGCGGCAGGAAACTGCCGCGTCTGGCGTTAAGTCCGCCCCCGCAATCGAGCTGCGCGGCATCTCGAAGGCCTTCGGGCCGGTGCAGGCCAACAAGGACATCTCCATCAAGGTGATGCCCGGCACGATCCACGGCATTATCGGCGAGAATGGCGCGGGGAAATCCACGCTGATGTCGATCCTTTACGGCTTCTACAAGGCCGACCGTGGCGAAATCCTGATCAACGGGCGCGAGACCTTCATCCCCGATAGTCAGGCCGCGATCCGCGCGGGCATCGGTATGGTGTTCCAGCATTTCAAGCTGGTCCCGAATTTCACCGTGGTCGAGAACGTGATCCTCGGCGCCGAGGACGGCCGGCTGCTGCGCCCCTCCATCGCCAAGGCGCGGCGCGAACTGAAGCGGCTGGCCGAAGACTATGAAATGGATGTGGACCCCGACGAGCTGGTCGAGAACCTGAGTGTGGGCCACCAGCAGCGGGTTGAAATCCTCAAGGCGCTCTATCGTCAGGCCGAGATCCTGATTTTGGACGAACCTACCGGCGTGCTGACCCCCGCCGAGGCCGACCACCTGTTCCGCATTCTCGACACGCTGCGGGCCGAGGGAAAGACGATCCTGCTGATCACCCATAAGCTGCGCGAGATCATGATGGCGACCGATACGGTCTCCGTGATGCGGCGCGGCGAGATGACAGCCACCGTGAAGACCTCCGAGACCTCGCCCACCGAACTGGCCGAGTTGATGGTGGGCCGCAAGGTTCTGTTGAATGTCGAGAAGACCAAAGCCCGGCCCGGCAAGCCGATCCTCGAGATCCGCGACCTGCGCGTGCGCGACGAGGCCGGTGTCGAGCGTCTGAAAGGCGTCGATCTGGAGATCCGCGCGGGCGAGATCGTGGGTATTGCCGGTGTGGCCGGCAATGGCCAAACCGAGCTTCTGGAGGTCCTGGGCGGCTATCAGGTGGCCAGGGGCCAGATCAGCGTGAACGGCAAGGTTCTGGACCTGACCGGCCGCGCCGATGCGCAAAGCCGCCGCCGCGATGGCATCGCCCATGTCCCCGAAGACCGCCATCACCACGGGCTGATCCTCGATTTCCCCGCCTGGGAGAATTTCATCTTCGGCTATCACGGTGCGCCGGAATACCAGAAGAACGCTCTTCTGATGGATAATGCGGGCATCGTGAAGGCGACCGAAGGCGCGATGGAACGGTTCGATGTGCGCCCGCCGATCCCGTCTCTGGCGGCCAAGAATTTCTCGGGCGGCAACCAGCAGAAGATCGTGCTGGCGCGCGAGATCGAACGCAATCCCGCCCTTCTGCTGATCGGTCAACCGACGCGGGGCGTGGATATCGGCGCGATCGAGTTCATCCACAAGCGCATCATCGAACTGCGCGATGCGGGTGCGGCCATTTTGCTGGTCTCGGTCGAACTCGACGAGATCCGGTCGCTGTCGGACCGGATCGCGGTGATGTTCGATGGCGAGATCATGGGCTTCCGCGATCCGGCCACCACCGACGAGAAAGACCTCGGTCTGCTGATGGCGGGCATGCGTGACCCGAGCCCGATTGCCCGCGAAGATAACGACGACCAGCACCGCCATGACGACCATCTTCACGATGATGAGGATGACGGCGATGGCGATGACGGCGGAGAAGGCTGATGAAAAAACTACCGACTTGGGCCGATGTGGTCCTTGTGCCGCTGATCTCGATCCTGATGGCTGCGATCATCTCGGCCATCGTGGTGCTGGCCATCGGCGGCAACCCGATCGAGGTGATCTCGGTCATGTTCGAGGGCGCTTTGGGCACCCCCTATGGCTGGGGCTACACGCTTTATTACACCACCAGCTTCATCTTCACGGGTCTTGCCGTGACGGTCGCCTATCACGCGAGCCAGTTCAACATCGGCGCCGAGGGTCAGGCCCAGCTGGGCGGGCTTGGCGTGGCGCTGGTCTGCCTCGCGCTGCCTTGGCCCGCGTGGTGGCTGGCGCTTCCTGCGGCGATGGTGGGGGCGGCACTTTTTGGCGCGGCATGGGCCGCCATTCCGGGCTGGCTTGCGGCCAGACGCGGCAGCCATATCGTGATCACCACGATCATGTTCAACTACATCGCCTATAGCCTGCTGCAATATCTGCTGGTCACCGTCATGCGCCCCGAAGGCGCGATGGATCCGGCCACCGCGCGTTTTCCTGCGGGGGCGAGCCTGCCGACCTTCCACGATATTCCGGGGCTTGGCGCGATCTTCAAACCCTCGGTTCCGGCCAATATCACTTTCTTCATCGCCGTGGCGGCCTGTGTGCTGGTCTGGGTGCTCCTGTGGAAGACGAAACTCGGCTACGAAATCCGCGCCTTCGGCCTGAACGAGAAAGCCGCAAGCTATGCCGGTATCTCGCGCACCAAGATCATTCTGGGGTCCATGCTGATCTCGGGCGCGCTGGCGGGACTGATGTCGATCAATAACGTCATGGGCGAGGCCGAGCGTCTGTTGCAGAACTCCGCCGAAGGCGCGGGCTTTATCGGGATCGCCGTGGCGCTGATGGGCCGCAACCATCCGCTGGGGGTCTTCCTTGCGGCGTTCCTCTTCGGCTTCCTCTATCAGGGCGGTGCCGAGATGGGGCTCTGGACCTCGATCCCGATCGAGCTGCGCCTGCTGATCCAGGGTCTGGTCGTGCTCTTTACCGGCGCACTTGACGGGATGGTGCGGATGATGCTCCTGCCCTTCTTCCGCGTGAAACAGGGGGCCAAGTGATGGATTACGCAACCCTAATCGCCATTCTCGATTCCACCCTGCGGCTGGCGACGCCGCTGCTTCTGGCCTGCCTGGCGGGGCTTTACTCCGAGCGTTCGGGCGTGTTCGATATCGGGCTCGAAGGCAAGATGCTGATGGCCGCGATGACCTCGGGCGCAGTGGCCTACCTCACCGGCAATGTCTGGCTCGGCTGTCTGGCGGGGATCGTGGCCTCGATCCTGTTCTCGCTCCTGCATGGTCTGGCCTCGATCACCTTCCGTGGCAACCAGCTGATCTCGGGCGTGGCACTCAACTTCCTTGCCTCGGGCATGACGGTGCTCATCGCGCAGGCACTCTTCCATCAGGGCGGGCGCACACCGGCGCTTTCGGGCGAGGCGCGGTTCAATGAACTTCACCTGCCCTTCGAATATGCCGTCCGGCAGGTGCCCGTGATCGGCCCGCTTTACTCGGATGTCCTCTCGGGCCATTCGATCCTCGTCTATGTGGCGCTCCTTTGCGTGCCGCTGACATGGTGGGTGCTCTACCGCACCCGCTTCGGGCTGCGGCTGCGCGCCGTGGGCGAAAACCCCGAATCCGTCGATACCGCGGGTATTTCGGTGATCGGGCTGCGCTATGGCGCGGTAACCATCACAGGCGTGCTTTGCGGGCTCGCGGGCGCCTATATGGCCACCGGCCTGCAGGCAGGCTTTGGCCGCGAGATGGTGGCGGGGCGCGGCTATATCGCGCTGGCCGCCCTCATCTTTGCCAACTGGAAACCGTGGTCCGCGCTCTGGGCGACCCTGCTCTTCGGCTTTCTGCAGGCGCTGGCCCTGCGCCCCGATGTGCTGCAAAACACACTTCATGTGTCGGTTCCGGGTGCGCTTCTGGATGCGCTGCCCTATATCCTGACGGTGATCGTGCTGGCCGGTGTCGTCGGCAAACCCCATCCCCCGAAGGCCGGAGGCCAACCCTATGTCAAAGAGCGCTGAGCTGGCGGGCCTCATCCGCGAGCGGGCGGGCGATACGCCCCCCGCTATCGGGCTGGTTCTGGGGTCGGGTCTGGGCCATCTGGCCGAAGAGATCGACGGCACAGCCATTCCCTATGCCGACCTGCCGGGCTTTCCGCATGCGGGCGTTTCGGGCCATAACCCCAAGCTGGTGATCGGAGAGTTCGAAGGGGTGCGCGTGGCCGTCTTCGGGGGCCGTGTGCATTATTACGAGCATGGTAACCCCGCCGAGATGCGCCTGCCGCTCGAGATCCTGAAGGAGCTGGGCTGCGAGCGGCTGATCCTGACCAATGCGGCAGGCTCGCTACGCCCCGATATCCCGCCGGGCGGGCTGATGATGGTGGAAGACCATATCAATTTCGCGGGCCATAACCCGCTGATCGGCGAACCCACGGAGGCGCGTTTCGTGCCGATGACGGACGCCCATGACCTGGAGATGCGCGCGGGTCTCATGGCCGCGGCCCAAGCCGAGAGCATCGATCTGCCCACCGGTGTCTATTGCTGGTTCTCCGGTCCATCCTTCGAGACCCCAGCCGAGATCCGCGCCGCCAAAATCCTTGGTGCGGATGCCGTGGGCATGTCCACGGTGCCCGAGGTGATCCTCGCGCGGTTCCTGGGGCTCAGGGCCGCGGCCATTTCGGTCATCACCAATATGGGGGCGGGCATGAAAGCCGACGAGCAGATCAGCCATGCCCAGACCAAGGCGATGGCGCCCCTGGGCGCTGCCAAGCTCGAAAAGATCCTGCGACGATATCTGCGAAGTCTCTGACCCTGCCGCCTCCGGGGGCGAGGACGACCTGCCTTTCGCAAAGGTTTGACAGACCGGCAAGAGGCGCTCACAGTAAGTCACTGACATTGCGCGGATCCACATGCAAATCTATCTGCCCATCGCCGAAGTCTCGGTCAATTTCTTCCTCCTCTTCGGGATCGGCGGGATCGTCGGCATCCTGTCGGGGCTCTTCGGGGTGGGCGGCGGCTTCCTGATCACGCCGCTTCTGTTCTTCATCGGCATTCCGCCCACCGTCGCGGTGGCCACCGGCGCCAATCAGGTGGTGGCGTCCTCGGTCTCGGGTGTCCTCAGCCAGCTCAAGCGCAAGGCCGTGGATATCCCGATGGGGATGATCCTGCTGATTGGCGGTCTGATCGGCTCGGTCGCGGGGATCTCGATCTTCAATTACCTGCAGGCACTGGGCCAGATCGATCTGGCCGTGCAGCTGTGCTATGTGGTCTTTCTGGGCGGCGTCGGTCTTCTGATGTTCCTCGAGAGCCTGCGGGCGCTGCGGCGCACCAAAGGCGCCTCGGCCCGCCGAGGCAAGCGCAACAGCCACGGCTGGGTCCATAAACTGCCATTCAAGATGAAATTCCGCGCCTCGGGTCTCTATATCTCGATCATACCGCCGCTTCTGGTGGGGTTCTGCGTGGGGATTCTGGGCGCGGTAATGGGCGTGGGCGGCGGCTTCATCATGGTGCCTGCGATGATCTACCTACTGGGCATGCCCACCAAGGTCGTGATCGGCACCTCGTTGTTCCAGATCCTGTTCACCTCGGCGTTTACCACGATGATGCATGCCATCACCAACCAGTCGGTCGATGTCATGCTGGCCATCATGCTGATCTTGGGCGGGGTGATCGGGGCACAGATCGGCTCGGTGCTGGGCGGGCGGCTGAAGGCCGAACAGCTGCGCATCCTGCTGGCGGCGCTCGTGCTGCTCGTCGCGCTGAAACTGGGCTTCGATCTGGTGCTGAAGCCGAGCGAGCTTTACTCGATCTCGCTGGGAGATGGCTGATGCTGCGTCTTGCCCTTCTCCTGATTGTCATCGCCCTGCCCGCCCGTGCCGCCGAAACCGTGGTGGCCGGTCTCTCGCGCGAGAGTATCGGGATCACCACCTCCTTCGACGGCTCCGAGATCCTGATCTTCGGCGCGGTCAAACGCGCCGCCCCCGAGCCGAGCGGCCCGCTGGATGTGATCGTGACGCTGGAAGGTCCGCAAGGCCCCGTGACCGTGCGCCGTAAATCGCGCCAGATGGGGATCTGGATCAATACCGGCTCGGTCGAGATCCCTTCGGCCCCGACCTATTACGCCGTGGCCACCACCCGCCCCGAGCATGAGTTTCTGGCCCCCGAGGTTGACGAGATCTACCGCATCACCGTGCCGCAGGCCCTGCGCAATTATACCGATGCGATCGAGCGCGCCAATGCCGCCCCCTATGCCGAGGCGCTGCAGCGTATCCGGCTGCGCCAGAGCCTCTACAAGGATAATCCGGGCGATGTGAAACTGCTCGACGACACCCTGTTCCGCGCCGATTTCAAACTGCCTGCCAACCTGATCGAGGGCGATTACAAAGTGCGGATCTTCCTTGTGCGCAAATACCGCGTGATCGACGAATATACCGCCCCCGTGAGCGTGCGCAAAGTCGGGCTGGAACGCTGGCTCTATGCGCTGTCGCAAAACTATCCGCCGCTTTACGGCATCATGTCTCTGGCGCTCGCGGTGTTTGCGGGTTGGGCGGCCAATGCGGCCTTCCGCAGGTTCTTCAGCTGATCAGCCTTCAGGCGCGTCCTGGATCTCGAGCTTGAGCGCCTGCGCCGCCCCTTTGGGCAGATCCTCCACGCCCAGCGGCGCCGAAGGACGTGCCAGCCGCGCCCGCGTCACCCACAGAAGGCGATGCTCGGCACGGGTGATCGCCACATAGGCCAGACGTTTCCACAAGGGGATACCTGCCTCCACCCGCCCCGCACGGGCGGCCGCATAGATATCGGGCGCGAAGACCTGCACATCGCGCCATTGCGAGCCCTGAGCCTTGTGGATGGTCACCGCCGCCCCGTGCAGGAAGGTGGCCCCCATGCGCGCGGCAAAGGGGATGAAGGGCTCTTCCTCGTCGGGCAGCTCGATCTTCACGATCGAGGCCGCAGACAGGCGCGGATCTTCCGAGCCGATCACATGCAGCCGCGAGAAACCGGGTTTCTTGCCCGGCCCCAGATAAATGACCTGCGCGCCCTTGATCAGGCCGCGCGCTTCCAGATCGATCCGGCGTTTGCGGTGCTTCACCGGCAGCTCGATCCCGTCGCAGATCAGCGGCTCGCCTGGCAGCAGCTCATCGACCGGCGCGCTGAAGGCGCCGCGGAAGGCATGGATCAGCCGTATACGCGTGGCATTGCGCCAGACAAGCACCGGCGAGCGCGCCATCAGATCGGCCTCGACGCGGCCCGCCCAGACCACACGCTCGTCACCTGCGGCGCGGTCCTCGATCATCCGCTCGAACCGGTCGAAAGTGAGGGCGTCATCGGCCAGCGCATGGGCCAGATCGAGGATCGGATTATCCTGCGTCTGGCGGTGGATCCGGTGGAGCACATGTTTGCGCTCGTCGGGAAGTTTCTCGAAACTCATCTGGCCCGACTGGTTTACCGGCGCCAGCTGCGCCGGATCGCCGAACAGGATCAGCGTCGGAAAGATCTCGCGCAGATCGTCGAACTGGCGCTCGTCCAGCATCGAGGCCTCGTCGACAAAGCCGATATCGAGCGGATCCTCGCGCCGTTTCCAGCCCTGAATAAAATCGGAGCCGCGCAACCCCGCCGATGCGAGCGCGGCGGGCACGGATTTGTGGATATCGTAGAAGGCTTTGGCACGGTCGAGCATCTCTTCGGTCAACCCCTCGACCTTCAGGATATCGAGGTTCGGGCGCTCACCCTGGCCGCCCAACCACTCGGCGATCCGCTCGTATTCTGGGTCATAGACGGGGGTGTAGAGGATGCGGTGGATGGTGGTTGCCGGCACCCCGCGCGAGCGCAGCACCGAGGCCGCCTTATTGGTCGGCGCAAGGATCGCCAGCGTCCGGCGTTCCTTCTTTTTCTTGCCTTCGTAATCCCCCGAGACGATCTCGACGCCAGCCTCCTGCAGGGCCTTGTAGAGCGAGGACAGCAGCATGGTCTTGCCGGAGCCCGCCTTGCCGATCACCGAATGCACTTGGGCAGCCGAGGTTTCGGGCATCACCATACCGTCATCAACATCGACCCCTGCCTTGCGCAGAGCGTCGGCGACGGCATCCCAGGCCTCGGCCTGATCTTCGGAAAACTGGATTGCGGGCACATCATTCATGGCCGCGACCATAAAGAAGCCCGTCTACGGGCGGAAGAGCGAAAGCCCCCCGCCCACGCGGATTTCGAGCAGCCGCCCCTATTGCGCGGCCTGCGGTACGGCAAGCCCCACGATATCCATCATGATGCGGTTCAGCTCGAAATCCTTGGGCGTGTAGACCCGTGCCACGCCATAGCCCATCAGGCGTCTGGCATCGTCGTCGGGGATAATCCCGCCAACCAGCACGGGCACATCGGCAAGCCCCGCCTCGCGCATCCGCTCCATCAGCTCCTCGACCAGCGGCAGATGGCTGCCCGACAGGATCGAGACGCCCACCACATGCGCGTTTTCCTCGAGCGCACGGGCCACGATCTGCTCGGGCGTCAGGCGGATACCCTCATAGGTAATGTCCATGCCGCAATCGCGGGCGCGGAAGGCGATCTGCTCAGCCCCGTTGGAATGGCCATCGAGCCCGGGCTTGCCCACCACGAACTTGAGGCGCCGCCCGAGTTTGCGCGAGGCCTGCTCGACCGCCTCGCGGATATCATCCAGCCCTTCGGTGCGGTTGGAGGGCGTGCTGGCCACACCTGTCGGGCCGCGATATTCGCCATGAACGGCGCGCATGACCCCGGCCCATTCGCCCGTGGTCACGCCCGCGCGGGCCGCCTCGATCGAGGCAGGCATGACATTCTCGCCCTTTGACGCCGCAAGCCGAAGCGCCTCCAGCGCAGCGCTCACCCGCGCCCCGTCACGTTCCGCGCGCCACTCGGCCAAACGCGCCACCTGCTCGGCCTCGACCGCAGGGTCCACAACCATGATCCCGCCATCCCCGGCGGTCAGCGGCGAAGGCTCCCCCTGCTGCCAGCGGTTCACGCCCACCACGATCGTCTCCTCGGCCTCGATCCGCCCGATCCGGGCGGCATTGGCCTCCACCAGACGCGATTTCATGTAATCGATGGAGGCAATCGCCCCCCCCATCGCTTCGATCTGCGCCAGCTCCGAACGCGCGCCGTTCTTCAGCGCCTCGACCTTGGCGGCCACCGCCGGATTGCCATCAAACAGATCGCCATATTCCAGCAGATCGGTCTCGTAGGCCATGATCTGCTGCATCCGGAGCGACCACTGCTGGTCCCATGGGCGCGGCAGGCCCAGAGCCTCGTTCCATGCCGGCAGCTGCACCGCACGGGCGCGGGCATTCTTCGAGAGCGTCACGGCCAGCATCTCGATCAGGATACGATAGACGTTATTCTCGGGTTGCTGTTCGGTCAGACCGAGGCTGTTGACCTGCACCCCATAGCGGAAGCGGCGGTATTTCTCTTCCGCGATCCCATAACGCTCGCGGCAGATCTCGTCCCATAGCTCGGTGAAGGCGCGCATCTTGCACAGCTCGGTGACAAAGCGGATGCCCGCATTCACGAAGAACGAGATCCGCCCGACCATTTCGGGGAACGCCTCCACCGGCACCTTGGTCTTCAGGTCGTCGAGCACGGCAATCGCCGTGGCAAGCGCGAAGGCCAGCTCCTGCTCGGGCGTGGCCCCCGCCTCCTGCAGGTGGTAGGAACAGACATTCATCGGGTTCCATTTGGGCAGATGCTCGCGGGTATAGGCCGCCACATCGGTGATCATCGCAAGGCTCGGTTTGGGCGGGCAGATATAGGTCCCGCGCGAGAGATATTCCTTCACCAGATCGTTCTGCACGGTGCCCTGCAGCCGCGAGATATCGGCGCCCTGCTCCTCGGCCACCGCGATATAGAGCGACAGAAGCCACGGCGCGGTCGCGTTGATCGTCATCGAGGTATTCATCTGTTCGAGCGGAATATCGGCAAACAGCGCACGCATGTCGCCCAGATGGCAGACCGGCACACCCACCTTGCCCACCTCGCCCCGCGCGAGGATATGATCGCTATCATAGCCCGTCTGGGTGGGAAGATCGAAGGCCACGGACAGCCCCGTCTGCCCCTTGGCAAGGTTCGTGCGGTAAAGCTCATTCGATTTCCGAGCGGTCGAATGACCGGCATAGGTGCGAAACAGCCACGGCTTGTCACGAACGGGTAGATCGGTTCTGGTCTCGGTCATGGGCGGCCTCCCCTCCACGAATCCAATATGGAAACATAATTCCTGAAATTAGATACTACACGCAACTTTATAATAACAAGAAAATTCTGCATCGCAGAGATTGTCCGGCAAAACGCGCGTTTGCGCGCCACACGCCCAAGATGAGAGCTATATGTAAAGCTCTCCTTTCTTTTTACCCGAAAGTTACCGTTTGCCGCCAGAGTCATGCTATAAAATTTCTGCGGAAAGTCAGCACAGCAAGGCCGGACTACACGAAATCGCGACAGGACAGGGCACCAAAGCGGGTGGCTTGGCCGGTATGGCTACGCTCGGGAAAATACCCATTGCGACACAAAATTACAAAATCAAAATCTATATAGTTGCTTTGTTGCGTATCCGATTGTAGAACTGAGGAGCACCCAGACGATTCTGCGGCGCGGCATCTTGGGAAGAGGAAGATGGGGATGGCATTGGATAGCGACAGCAACATCATTCCGTATAAGGCGGAAGAGAAAGACCTATACGAGATCGGGGAAATCCCGCCTTTGGGCTATGTGCCGCCCAAGATGTATGCGTGGGCAATCCGCCGCGAGCGCCACGGCGCCCCCGAAGACTCCTTCCAGAAAGAAATCGTCGATACATGGACTATCGACAGCAACGAGGTGCTCGTCCTCGTGATGGCCGCGGGCGTAAACTATAATGGCGTCTGGGCGGGGCTCGGTGTGCCGATCAGCCCGTTCGACGTGCATAAGGCCCCCTACCATATCGCCGGTTCCGATGCCTCGGGCATCGTCTGGGCCGTGGGCGACAAGGTAAAGAACTGGAAAGTCGGCGACGAGGTGGTGATCCATTGCAATCAGGATGATGGCAATGACGAGGAATGCAATGGCGGCGATCCGATGTTCTCGCCCAGCCAGCGCATCTGGGGCTACGAGACGCAGGACGGCTCCTTCGCGCAGTTCACCCGCGTGCAGGCCCAGCAACTGATGCCGCGACCCCGGCATCTGACATGGGAAGAGAGTGCCTGCTATACGCTGACGCTGGCCACTGCCTATCGTATGCTGTTCGGCCATCACCCGCATGAGCTGAAACCGGGCCAGAACGTGCTGGTCTGGGGCGCCTCGGGCGGCCTCGGCTCCTATGCGATCCAGCTGGCCAATACCGCAGGCGCCAATGCGATCGGCGTGATCTCCGATGAATCCAAGCGCGAGTTCGTCATGGCACAGGGCGCCAAGGGCGTGATCAACCGCAAGGAATTCAAATGCTGGGGGCAGCTACCCACTGTCAACAGCCCCGAATATAACGACTGGCTGAAAGAGGCCCGCCGCTTCGGCAAGGCGATCTGGGACATCACCGGCAAGGGCGTGAATGTCGATATGGTCTTCGAGCATCCGGGCGAGAGCACCTTCCCCGTCTCCACCCTCGTGGTGAAAAAGGGCGGCATGGTGGTGATCTGCGCGGGCACGAGCGGGTTCAATTGCACCTTTGACGTGCGCTATATGTGGATGCACCAGAAGCGCCTGCAAGGCAGCCATTTCGCCAATCTCAAACAGGCAGCCTCGGCCAACCGGCTGATGATCGAACGGCGGCTCGATCCCTGCATGTCGGAAGTGTTCCCGTGGGAAGAAATCCCGCAATCCCATACCAAGATGATGCATAACCAGCATAAGCCGGGGAACATGGCGGTATTGGTGCAAGCAACCAGAACGGGCCTGCGCACCTTTGCCGATACGCTCGAAGCCAGCGGACAGGTCTGACCCGACACAGAAGGCTGCCAGAACGGCAGCCTTTTTGCGTTACATGGGGGCGTGACCGCCAGAGATATCCCGCACCCGCATCCGGCGCATCGACCAGATCTGGCCCCCCGCCTCCAGCGGGCTGATCACACGGAACATATCGGCCAGCATTGCCGCATCGGCGCGCAGACCCGCCGCCCAGCTGCCCAGTTTCGTGTGTTTGTAGGGGCTTGCCACATCGGGCCATTCGACCACCGCAATCCGCGCATTGTTGCGGATCAAGAGGCGGTTCATATGCACCTCCAGCCCGAAATGCGGCAGATCGTCGAGCCCCTCCATGAGCCAGTCACGCGGCAGAACCCGCTCGCCCGAGATGTAATCGAGCCCGATCATCCGCCAGACCATGGGCGCATTGCGGCGCAGGCTGATCGCCACATCGGCGCGCCCCCTCCGCACGGGGTCGAGCAGTTCCGACACATGCAGCCCTGTCAGACCCAGAAGATCGCTATCGAGGAGCATCACATGGCTGCCCGCCGCCGCCGCGATCCCCCGCGCCACCGCGGCCGATTTGCCGCCATTCTGCGCCTGCCGGATCAGCCTCACCGAGGGCAGCGTTGCCACCACGTCGGCGGTGCCATCGCTCGATCCGTCATCCACCACGATGACCTCATGGATCGCGGGATGGCACAGCACCGCCTCCAGAACGCGGCGGATACGGGGCGCCTCGTTATAGGCGGGGATCACGCAACTGATGCTTAGTCCTGCGGACATGACGACTGCCTCTTGTGATGGATATACCAGCCGATGCCGGCGATAACGAGTATTGCAAGAACGATGATGGAGCCCTTCGAGATCCATCCGTCGATCCGCGCATAGGCCGAGCCCATGAAATAGCCCAGAGCCATGAGTGCGCCGGTTTTGGGGATCGTCGCCAGAAAATTATACAGAAAGAACGGGACGACCGGCATCCGCGAGATACCGGCCGCCACCAGAATGGCCGCCCCTGCGGAATGGGTAATTTTACCCGCGATCAGGGTGCGCCCGCCTTTCTCGCGGAAATGGCGCAGCATCTTGCGCAGGCGCCGTCCGTCGAGCCCCAGCCTGTGGCGCCATTTCGGCGGCACGATCCCCAGCCCCTTGCGGCCAAGGAAATAGAAACCCAGATCGCCAATCAGATCGCCTGCGACCAGAACGAAGAACAAGGGCACCACGTCAAAGGCGCCATTCGAGGCGAGCCACGAGGCCAGCACGGTCACGATAGGCCCTTCCAGAATGGAAAGGCCGCCCACCAGCACAAGCCCGTGGGACGACAAAAGCGCTATAATCTGGTCGAGACCGAACATAGGGTTACTTCGCGGCTTTCGGAGGTGTCAGGGCGCCATTCCGGTCCATAGCCGAGCCACGCCACTCGAACCCGCGCCGCGCCCATGTCATGACCCAGAGCGCGGGCATCAGTATATCCCGCGCGACCATCGCCGCCACATCACGCGCGCCATGCGGCCAGCCCGCCCGTTTGGCCAGCGCCCATTCCGCCAGATACCACACACAGCATAGCACAGGGATCAGCGCCCATGCTCCCGCCAGCCCCAGAGCCAGCGCGGGCAACCACGGCCCAAGCAAGATCTCGGCGGCGAAAATCATCAGGAATCCGTCGCGGCGGACCCGCGCCCAGCGCAGCTGCCGGTCCCAGACCGCGCGGAAGCCACGGGAGCCCACCGGCTGCGCAAAGGGCTTACGGACCACCCGCACCTTCAGCCCCTGACGGCGCACGGCCTTGGTCGAGGCCACATCCTCGGCCAGATCGCGCCCCAGAGCCACCAGACCACCCGCCTTCTCCAGCACATCGCGACGCCAGCACAGTGTCTTGCCCTGCGCGAACCCATTGCCCAGCATATCCGCCGACAACTGCCAGCGGGCCTGGAAACTGTTGAGGAAAGCGGCCTCGACAGCGCCCCAGAAATTTCCGGCGCGGATCCCGATGGGCGGGCTGGTCACCAGCCCCGTATCGGCTTCCACCACCTCCAGCATCCGGTCGATATAATCGGGCGGCAGCAGCAGATTGGCATCGGCCATCGCGATCCATTCGCCGTGCGCGGCCCTGAACCCTTTTTCGAGATTGTTCAGCTTGGGATTGCCGGTAATCCGGTCCTCACCAATCAGGATCTGGCATGACACCCGCGGATAACGCGCCGCAAGCGCGCGCAGCACCTCTACCGCCGGATCATGCTCCACCGCGGCGCAGAAGATCACTTCATAAGAGGGATAATCGAGTTTGAAGCTGGTCTCGAGCGTCTCGGCGTCGAACCGGTCAAGCCCGCAGACCGGCCGTAGGAGGGTGACCATCGGGCGCGCCGCGATCTCGGCGGCTGGTCTGCGGCGATATCGCCAGAGCCCCTGCGCCACCGTCACCAGATGCACACCGAAAAGCACGCCGAAGATCGCGAGAAAGATCATGGACCAGCTCATACCCGCACCTCCGCAGGCTGCGGCAGCTTGCGGCTCTGGCGCTTGGCCACAGGCCGCAGCTCAAGCAACTCCAGCCGTCCGTCCTCGGTTTCGACCATCGCCGTGTAGCTATCGATCCAGTCGCCGCAATTGGCATAGACCAGCCCCTCGACATTGCGCAGGGCCGGCTTGTGGAAATGGCCGCAGACCACGCCATCAGCCTCCCGCGCCCGCACCAGCTCCATCAGGCGCCCCTCATAGCGATTGCCTGCGGTCATCAGCATATTCACACCCGTCACAAGCATCTCGACCAGATTCCGCTCGGGTTCACGGTGGAACGACCGCGACAGTCCCCGCCGCGCCCACGCGTCAAACCGGCGCAGCCCCGCATCCAGCCGCGACCCGAGCCGTGTCATGAAATGGAAGCGCAGGAGCCGTGCATCGCATTGATCGCCATGCAGGACCAGAAAGCGGCGGCCGTCGGCGCTCTGGTGGATCGCCTCATTGACCAGCTCCATACCCTGAAACTGGCGCCCCAGACGTTTGCGAAGCTCTGCATCGTGATTGCCCGGCAGGTAGACCACCCTGACGCCCGCGCGGATACGGGCACGCAACTCGTCCATCACCGCGTCATGAGTGGCCGACCAGTTGGGCTTGCCACCATGCCAGATATCAAGAATATCGCCCACCAGATAGATCGTCTCGGCCTCGGTCTGGCGCAGGAATTCCAGAAACCGCCCCGCCTGACTCCCCCACGCTCCCAAATGCAGGTCCGATACGAAAAGCGTTCTGACACGCCTCGGGCGCAGTGGCGGGATGAAGCTGCCGGTCATACCCTGATCCTTATACGTCTTCTATTGTCTTTGGTGCCAAGCGGATACGAAGTTCCAATGACACATAGATGAAGCATTCATGACGGTCGGCAAGGTGCGGACGATAACATTGACGGGAACTTGTCGCGACGACGCGCGTTGGGCCTCCGACGGATCGGAGACGCGATCCATGAAAAGGCCCGTTAAAGGCCGGTAACTGGAGATCAAAATGAAAAAACTTCTGCTCGTTCTGCCGATGGTCGCCGCTCTCGCAGCCTGCCAGACCGCAAACCAGACCCGCGCCGCAGGCGCATTGGGTGGCGCGGCGCTTGGCGCGAATATCGCCGACAACAATGACGAGAACGCCATCTCGGGTGCGGCAGCCGGTGCCGCTGTCGGCCTGATCGCGGGTCAGGCTGTCGCAAGCCGCACCAATCCCGATGCGCAGACCTGCCGTTATACCGACTCCTATGGCCGCTCCTACACTGCAGCCTGCCCTGCACGCTGATCCGGCGCGGACTGCGGGAAAGTAAAGCCGACGGGATCATCCCGTCGGCTTTTTGCATGGCCGCGTCTCCGATCATTTCACGTGAAACCCCGTTTGAGGCGGCAAATTGCAGGGGCTGGACTTGCACGATATGAAGGGGAGGAGGAGATCACCGTGCCGCCCCTATCCCTGACCCGCCTTTATGACACCTCCGCATTTGCCGTCGATTACCATGAGGGGGATGGGGATGCGCTGGTTCTGTCTTTTTCCTCGATAGGCCATGATGCGACGCGTCTGCCCTCGCCGGAATTCGTGGCCTCTGCCATTGGTCACCGGCAGGGTGGCAACCGGCGTGCACTTTTCTTCATGGATGCCGCGCGCAGCTGGGGCAATACGCCGCTTTTCCCCGAGATCGTCCGGCGCGCCTATGCCCATGCTTGTGCGCAGCGCCCTGTGCGCCAGCTGATCGCGCTCGGGCTTTCCATGGGCGCCTATCAGGCGTTGATTGCCGCGCAGATCCTGCCAGTAGACACGGTGCTGGCCTTCGGGCCGCAATATTCACTGGAACTGGCCGCCAACCGGAGGGAATGGCAGCCTTGGGTCGCGCGCATCGACCAGCCCCTTTGGCCAACAGCCCCCCTTCCCGCCGCGCCCTGTCGGACCTTCCTCGTTCACGCCCTGCGCGACGATCTGGACCATGCGCAGGGCTTCCGGCCCGCAAGGGGTGTGGATCACATCCTCTTCGACGATCTCGATCATTCCTCCTTGTTACCACATCTGAAACGCCGCGGATGCCTCGACGGGGTGATTGACGCCGCCGTGGCCCAAGACAGACGCCGGATGCTCCGCATTCTCCAGAGCGCGGGCGGAAGACGGCGAAAGGAGAGCGTTCTCCAGGCCGGGTCACCCCCGGCACAAAGGCAGGACACACAGTAAAGAATGCGGAAATCCGACCTTTGACGCGTCTGAGACAGATAGCCATATGCGCAGGAAGCGGATACGGGACAGAGCGCCCCGTCCCCCTCGCGCTTCCGCACAGGTCACCGACCTTGGACAGGAACGCAATCGACCGCAACTAAACTATTGATTTTTTTCGGGCCGGCACTATGTAGGACGTGCTTACGTTTCTTCTCTTCGTTATTCCGCCGCCACTAGCTTGGTTTCGGTTGATCGGCTTGGATCGACTATGCCGGGCTGCCGCGATCTTGTGGGCAGCGTTTATCAAGGAGACCACGGACATGGCCAACGGCACCGTGAAATGGTTCAACAGCACCAAAGGCTTCGGCTTCATTCAGCCCGAAAACGGCAATAAAGATATTTTCCTGCACATCTCTGCCGTCGAACGCGCCGGGATCAGCCGGATTGAAGACGGTCAGGCTGTCACTTTCGACATCGAAAGCGGTCGTGACGGTCGCGAATCCGCTGTCAACTTGGCACTTGCGTGATGACGTAGCTGGGAGACCTGCTTGAAGGTATTCCGGCTCAGAAAAGAAAAGGCGGGCGGCTTTTGACGCCCGCCTTTTCCATTCCGGCTGTAAATGCCGTAACTGCGCCTGAAAAGACGCTCACAAGCACGGGACGATAGCGACGGATCCCCATCCCGATACCGCCGCTTTCCACGCTTCTGCCTGCACGAAATTTTCCACAAACATTTCTGTAGCTCATCATAAACCGAGCAACACGAAAGGGCGGTCGCAGGCTATTTCCATCCGGCAGTGCCCTGATGCGGGACCAGTCGTGACCATCGTCGCGCCAAGCTGGCGATCTCCTGCATTTTCGACAAGCATTGCGGGCGACCCTTCCGGACAGGCAGCGCCGGAACTGCAGTCCCGGACCGGAACAAAACCATGTTGCCAGGACAAGAGGAAACGGTCACCCTCAATCCGGCACAGGAGAGTGTCGCGAAACGCTTCGGCTCCCCGGACATTCGGGGACACGCATCGGCCCTTGGAATTCAACATCGTGTCAAGTAAGTTGCCCCGAGACCACCTTACTGGCCAGGCGCGTGTTACCTAATATTGATCCCCTTCAAGACAGTATCCGGCAGGTCGATCTTGTCTCCGATATTTCGATGATCCTCGACGCTTGCGGAACGGCAACCGGTATGGGTTTTGTTGCCGTTGCTCGGGTAACCGACAACCGCTGGATAACCTGCGCGTCCCGTGATCGGGTGAATTTCGGTCTGACGCCCGGCGATGAGCTTGATGTGGCATCGACAATCTGCAGCGAAGTACGAGCCTGCCGCAGCAGCATCACGATTTCGGATGTGGATGATAGCGAGATCTACCGCGACCACCCCACGCCCCGTCAATACGGTTTCAAAAGCTACATATCGGTTCCGATCATCAAAAGCGATGACAGCATCTGGGGCACGCTATGCGCCATCGACCCGAACCCGCGCGAAATCGGGTCGCATGCGGAACAGCTGTTTACGATCTTTGCAAGATTGATCGCCCGCGAGCTCGACCGTCAGGACGAGCTTACCAAGGGGCGTGAAGAGCTGGCAGAAGGTCGCGCCACCCTTCAGACCGAACGCGATACGGCACGGTTGAGGGAAGAGTTCATCGCCATCGTTGGGCACGATCTGCGCAATCCGATCGCCGCGGTTACATCCGGCTTACGGATGATCGAGAAACCCGACATTTCTCCGGATCGCCGGGCGATGCTCGTGTTCGAGATGCAGCGAGCGCTGACGCGGGCCAGCCAGATCATAACCAACTTGATGGATTTTGCCCGTGGCCGCCTTGGGGCCGGGATAGACGTGAATGCGCCCGCGCCGATCGACCTCGTGCCGGTGTTTCGTGACGTGATTGGCGAGATCGAGCAGATTGCCGGTCAACCAGTCCTGTCCTCGATCGACCTGCCGCGTGCTCTGGTTGCCGATCCGCAGCGGCTTGCTCAACTTTTGTCAAACCTTCTGGGCAATGCCGTGGCCCACGGCGCCCCCAACCAACCGATTTCGGTCGACATTGCCGAGCGAAACGGTGAGCTGGTCGCCAGTGTCACGAACCAGGGCACGCCGATCCCGCCAGAGATGCACCCGTCATTGTTCCACCCCTTCTCGCGCAATGAAAGCAATCAGAAGGGTCTTCAAGGCCTCGGCCTGGGCCTATACATCGCGTCGCAAATCGCTCTGGCGCATGGCGGACGGCTCGATGTTTCGTCCTCGGCGGAGGCCGGCACGACATTCACCCTGCATATGCCGGCCAAACCGGCCTGAGCGCGTGATCTGAGATCATGGCATCCGGCCAAGCGCCGCAATAACATCCTCGGCGGCAAGAGGCTTCGCGAGAAATGGACTGTGTTCCGGCATGGCATGAGAGGCGGGGCGTGTGCCACCCGACATGATGAGGATCCGGCAACTGTCAGACCGCCGCCGCACTTGCGATGCAAGGGCGACACCGTTCATGTCGCCCGGCATATCGATATCGGTGACAAGCACGTCAACCGTATCGCCACCGTCTATGACACGAAGTGCCGTTGCCGCATCTTCCGCTTCCAGAACATTATATCCCAGATCCGCAAAACCGAGCGCCAGATCCATGCGAATTATCGGCTCGTCCTCGACAACGAGAATCGTCAGGCTCTTGTCAGTCATGCGGTCGCTCCAATCCTACAGGTGAACTGCAACGCAGCCAGCGCTCGCGCGCTCTACGATACTCAGGACAACGGCTCGGGAGCACACGCGTTCCCCTTTTTCTTTTCGGCCCATGATTTTTTGAGTAAAATTGTCAAGTAAGACCGCGCCTCCGGTAGGGCCGGCGCCGCTTCCATGACGAATAATATGCGCGAAACCCGCGACAGCGGCATGGACGCCGATATCCTCCAAAGACCATGCCCTGTGCCCTACGGCGACGCTCGGCAACGCTCGGCGAGACCGCACGGTCCGAGGCCGTCAATCGTGACAGACCTGCCATTGCAATTCAGGCGCGGCGCTCTATATTTTGTATCAACACCTGTCGCGCATCCCAAATTTAGAGCTTCAGAGGGAAAGGTTGCCCCGGCCGATTGTCCGGCATGCGCGGCCCCAATACCGGAGCTCTCATGCGCCGCTCGCTTCCGCAGAACGACCCCACGCCCAGACATCTCACGCGCCGAACGGATCGGCGCCGAGGACTGGCTTTCAGGCAGGCTCTTTTTTCTGCCCCGCCTCTGACCAAGCAACCGCAACAACCTCTTGCGAGGTGATTGAAAGGATCGTCCGTGACCAAGGACACCCGCCCCTCTTCGATGGCAGACCGGAATTCGGCGCTGCGTATGAATATCGGGTGCACTATCACCCACACCCTGACCCAGCCGACTCCTCTGATCGCGCTGCTGAATGTGCATTACTCGCGGTTCGGCGACCTCGAGCGCGCGGATTACCTTGTGACCCGGCCCAGCGTTCCGCTCGAAAGCTATCGCGACGGCTTCGGTAACTGGTGTACGCGCATGGTGGCCCCCCCGGGAGAATTCACCCTGACGACTGACGGTATCTTCCGCGATGCAGGCAACCCTGATCCCTATTGCCCCGATGCACAGCAACATGCCGTGGAAGACTTGCCCTTCGATACGCTCGTCTACCTGCTGGGCAGCCGCTACTGCGATACGGACCTGTTGTCCGAGCGCGCCTGGGCGCTGTTCGGAAAGACCGATCAGGGCTGGTCGCGGGTGCAGGCGATCTGCGACTATGTGCATGACACCATAAGCTTCGACTACATGAAAGCCGACGCAACCCGGACGGCAGCGCAGACCTTGGCCGGAGGCTTCGGGGTCTGCCGCGATTTCACCCATCTCGGTATTGCGCTTTGCCGTTGCATGAACATTCCGGCCAGATACTGCACAGGCTATCTGAGCGAAATCGGCGAGCCGCTGCCCCATGCCGAAGACGATTTCGCTGCATGGATGGAGGTCTATCTGGGCGGCCAATGGTGGGTGTTCGATCCTCGAAACAACAAACGGCGCACCGGGCGCATTCTCGTGGCGCGCGGCAGGGACGCCGCAGACGTGCCGCTGACACAGATATTCGGGCCGGGAACCCTGTCGGAGTTTGAAGTGTGGACTCAGGAAGTGCAGGGCGAAAGAGCAGTCTCTTCCGGGAGCTGACCTTCAAGAGCCAGGGCCATGGCCCTTTCCGTCAACGGGCGCCTGCCCGCTTGCCGGGGTCTTTCAATATTTCCAAGGACAATCCAGATGAGCCCATAAATCCGTGCAACGACCTTTCCGCGCATGTCAGGCGAGTTCCGGCCTGCCAGCCTTCACTCACCGGATGAGGCCCTCGCAGGCCAAGCGGCTTCATGCTCAGAACATGATCGAACCGCTACGCCTCCGGACGCCCTGCGGCGATCAGAGCTGGCAGAACACAGCCTCAGCCGGGATCGTGTCCCACGGGGTGGTGTAGCTCAGGTGGCCATCGGGTTTCTTAGTAAGGTCGGGTTGCTAGACTCAATCTGATCCAAGGATGACACCCGATGACCAAACCTATGATGGACCTTCGCGCGCTTGTCGAACAGAGCGGCGATGCAGATTTACTGCGTGAGATGATTGGCTTTGCCGCCGAGCGACTAATGGAGCTCGAGGTTGGCGCCAAGACCGGCGCGGACTATGGCGAGAAGAGTGCCGAACGACTG
>NZ_JAYWLC010000009.1:0-187550 GCF_040297545.1 Thioclava kandeliae | reverse complement strand
GGCCTCGGTCGCCACATCGCCCATCTTCACGCCTTCGGTCTCGCCAAAACAAATCGTCGGGATCCCCACGATATCGCGATAGGCGCGCAGCTCCCTGCCCTCCCAAGGCGCGATCGTGGTAATGGCCAGCGCGATCGCGGCCGCCACACCAGCCACGCCCGCCGCATGGCGCTTGCGTATGGCCCCGCTCTCATCGTTCACAACATCCTCGGACCAGATGCCGGATTGCTGGACCAGCCGTGCGACCATGGCGGCCACCGAGATTATGCCGGCCAAAGCCGCGAATGCCCCACGCGGGATGCCAAGCGTATCGGCATCGAGAAGCGAGACCACGACCTCGAGGCCGGAGAGCACTGCCGTCAGCAGGATCAGGCGGATCGACCAGGCGCGCAGCAGCACCTCGCGCCAGTCGGGCAAGAGTTTGAACATTCCATTTCTCCATGAAAAAGCCCCGCTCGATGGCGGGGCGTGTTAGTTCCAAAACTTGGATCGTGTCGCCCAGAGGAAGGCCCGATCGCCAATCCGCCCGTGACAGGCGTGGCGCACATCGGAATAGCTGTCGTCAAGCTGGTCTTTGGTCAGCCCGACCACCAGAGCTTCGAACTCCATGCGTCCAGCGGGTCGGATCTGCGGCTTGTCATCGAACCGCGCCGCCACGCGAACCGCGCGACCGTCCCTCTCCCCAAGCCACCACTCGGGCGCAAGGAAATCACAGTCCGACCGGTATTTCACCGCCCAGCCCTTGATCCGCACCCCTTCCGGCGTCTCGGTGACTTCCGTGATATGCAGGGGACCGGAGACAGGCCAGAAGGTGCTTTCGACCCATGGCGGCACCGTCACCAGAAACAGATAACCGAGAACCAGCCGGAGCCATATCTGGCGCTCTCGCGCGAGCTGCCGCCACATTGCGTTAATCATTACTTTTTACCCGTGAACTTGTGACTTTGTGCGTCGATCATCGCGATCACGACCTTGGCGACTGACATGCCGCCAACGCCCGCCAGAAACCCCGCTGTGGTAGCGTCTCCGGCATCCGGCCACATCCCGACGCCTGCGAGCCACTTGGCAATCACAGGCCCCAAATAGCGGGCAAAGATCGCGCCCGTGATGACTGCCGTCACCCCATCAAACAGAATGCGCAGGAAGCTGACGGGGCTCTTGCCCTTGATTTCCATGATCCAGCGCACCGCGCCGCCGACGCCGCCCGAGACATAGATCTGTCCCGCCGCGCCCGTGCCCCATGTGATGATCAGGGACAGATACAGCGCGATGCTGTCCCATAAGCTGGGGTCTTTTTCAGGCATCTTGCCCGCCTTCCTGCGCTATGCGCCTCATGCTCATAAAAAATCCCGCCTCGGGGGCGGGTTAAACGGCATCTTCTGGCTTAGCCGGTAGAAAATTACCCGCCGAGAACCGACAGGTAGTCAATCACCGTCCCGATATCATCGTCAGACAGATTGTCAGCAAACAGAAGCACCTGACCGTAGTAACCGAAGCGACCAATCAAACCGCCATCGTAATTCACGCCCCACTGCAATGCGGTGTGCGCGGTCCATCCGACGAAACTCGCGTCCGACAGTGTCTGCGTGTAACCGTCGCCGACGGTTAGGGTCATCGTGCCAGCTTCAGGATCAAGCCGCAGCGTAATCACGGTGTCAGTGTCTCCGTCCAGCGCGGGGCCTGAATAATCCTCTGCCGCTGACGAAACGCTTTTCCCCGCCATAATAATCGCAGACCCATCCCAATAGAGACCAATGTTTGCGCCGGTATTGGTCGAGTTTGCGCAAAAACCGAGCGCGTCATTTACGACACAGGCCATTGTAAGGCCCTTGGAATAGTCATGACCTTCTGTAGATGCTGAGTAGCGTAGAATCGTGTTCATCGACAGCATGGGGATGGCCGGGGTTCCTCCCGCCAATGTGGTCACGGTGATATCCGTCGGGCTGATTTGAGACAGATTTACCCGCTCAGCATCATTCATACGGTCGTAGAGTGCACGAGGGCTACTATCGGGAACATAGCCATTAACCGCGTCGAACCACGGCCAGTAAATAGGGTTAAGGTTCGCCACATCAATCTCTGCCAGATCAATGTCTGTCAGTGTGATCAGTCCGGTTACGCCGGATACAGCGGGATATTTATTAAGAGTTCTCACCATTTTCTAAGTCCTTATCCTATTTTCTTCGTCGCCACGGCCTCAAGCCGCTCGACAGCAGCCGTGGAAATGTCAGAGCCGATGGCCGCGAAGTAAAAACTTCCCGCGATCCATGCCGAATTGTAGCGAGACCCCATAATCCGCATCACATTCGATACAGCTGCATCTGTCGTGTATGTCGTGGACAGCACCTCGACGCCATCGACACGGCATTTCAGGGTATCATTGTCAGCATCCGCAATAACGGTGAAAACATGTGGTCCGGCACTGATTGGTGAGTCACCGGTGATCGTGGTAATGCCATCGCCCGACAGGGACAGCAGGGCAGATGAGGAATCGCCCATCGTCAGCGCCCATCCGGTGCCATTCAGTGTCATCAGAGCCGCCTGCTCCGCAGTCCATGAAGTCGGATCGACAGCAATCACCGCAACATGCGATGCAGGAAGTGTGACTGCCGCCTCCATGGAATCGTCCACACCATCGAATGTCAGCGACCGGATGCCCTCTGCGGCCGCGAAGACCGGACGCTTGGTCTCAGACGACTGCGTAAGATGGTCCTCCGAGCCGCCAAGATCGGACACGCGACCGACCTCTGCGTCAACCGCGCCCGCATGGTAGCGGCCAGCCGCATAGTCCCACAGTGTAGTCAGATCCGACACATCCCAACGCGCCACCTCGGTCTCTCCAAAGGCATCGATCTCTACGACTTGGCCGACCGCCCAATTCCAAAGAGCGGAATCGTCATAGTCTGAGGTATCACGCTCATCACTGTCGCGCAGCTGGCCGCCAGAGACGGAGGCGATGGCGTAGAGAATCTCTGCGCCCGCATCTGGCTCTTCAGAAAGTTCGATGGTGACGGTATTGCCTGTTGCTGTTACCCCAGTGATCGTCGCATCGCCACCATTCCGAATAAGGAAGCCACCGTTGCCATCACCGGATTTCCCGTTCTCTGCGTCAAGCACCAACGACCCTACTGGCCCAGGCGTTTCATCCGAATACTCTGACGGCGTGTTGTTATAGGTCAGCGTTATCGTGGTTCCCGACAGCGTAGCGCTGATGATCATGAGCGGCTGCCACTTGCGACCTTTAAGCCAATGATATTGCGCGCGCTCTTCTCTTTCCGCGATTTTCACATAGCCTTCAGCTCGCATATGGACGCCATCATAATATGGTTCAACATACCGTGGAGCGTATAGGCAGAAATATGGATCAGTGATGTGCTTCACCAGTTGCGCGTGTGCCACCCCTTCGTTTGATGAGGCAGGTAAAGTGCCCAGCACCCTGGAAAACTGCACAACGAACATCGGTGCCATATAGGCCGCATCGTTCAAGGTCTCCGAGGCCATTGACTTGACGAAGTCACGCCATGCCGTCAGTTCCGGTAGATACTGATCGGCGTAATATCCAAAGCCAGAGCCATTACCGCCAGATGCAGGATTTTCGCCATGGTTGATATGCATCGACCCAACAACAACCTTCCAGCCATTACGCTCAGCAAAAGACTTCCATGCGCGCATAGCGGCAAGATGTGCCAGCTCGCGCGGGGTTCCCGGTCCATTCTGGGACCACATGGAGGCGCCGACACCGGCAACATAGACCCCAAGGCGAAAATCATCCTCGCCATTGACAGCGAGCCGATCCATCAATCGGTTCATGCAATGGACGCCGCCGGTCTCTCCTGCTACATTTCCGTCCCATTTTTCAAAGGCCGGGGCTAACCCTGTGTATTCGACAGGCAGCACATCGTAAGTTCGGATATTATCGCCTGAGCCATCCAGCATGAGGCACAAATCGCCATGCTCAGGAGCCGAACTGAAAACTGTAGCTTCAGTAAATCCGCCATTCCCGTCCGATACATAGGTTACAAACCCACGCGACCCGAGTGAGCCGGATTGGCCGACACGAATGCTCAGACGCAGAATCGGGCGCTCTTTCTTCCCAGATCCTGTGTCAGTGTCATCAAATAGTGAGCTGTACGATTGCCCATCATCGTCGATGTAGCTAACGACCTCCCCCCCGACCAAGATACCCGAGGCGATGCCATGGCGGTTACGGGGCAGAAATACCTGCTCGGTCGCAGGCTGCAGAAGCATGCTGGCAAGACCGTTCGGGATCAGAAGATCAAGTACATCGCCGACAGGATAGAGCTGTAAATCCTTACCGTTATCCATGCGGCCCGCGACTACCTGATCACCAATGACCACGCCATATTCCAGCCCGTGCCGGTTGCGAGGTAGCTTGCACGGAGGATCAGCCTTAGCGTCGGCGATTTCTTCCACCACATCGAGCGCTGATTGCAGCCCATCAATCGTGGCAATCTCCTGCGTTCCCGTGTGGTTCGCGCGGTCCTTAGCCTCTGTGATTTTTTCTAAAACCTCCTGCAGCGCCTCCTCATCGCCCATCGTTTGCAGGATGGCGACAAGCGCATCGCGGAACGGAGCAAGCTGGATCTGATATCGACCGCTTGTGGGGTCCCCCACCGGTAGCGGCGCACCCGCAGGTTCGTTGGGCAGCCCGTCTCCGGTGTAGCGCTGAAAATCGCGCAACGCTGCATTGATGTCGTCAAGAATTGCCATAGGGCCTCCAAATAAAAAGGCCCCGCGCGAGGCGAGGCCGAGGCAGGTCATGACCTGTCAGATTTAGCTGATGGTGATGGTTTGCGGCCCCGCCGGATCGGACGGGACAGCAGATCCGTTGATCGTGACGGCGAAATAGGACCACGTCCCAATGCCGGGCTCGTCGGTAAAGTCACTGACCTGACCGGCCACGCCCGCGACATTGGCCACGAAGACAGCCGAAGCGAAATCACTCGAAGCGCCACGCCAGATCTGCGTCCGGTAGAAATCATCGGAGGCGTTGCGCCAATCTAGTGCTACCGCACTCCCCGTCGCGAGTGCCGAGAATTCGGATGGCGGATCAGGCTCATCCGGATTTGCACTGACCTGCACCGATCCCGCGATTACCCAGTCGCTCCGGCCTTCCCAGCGAATGCGGACCGTATAGGTTTGCCCATCCTCCAGAACTCCGGAGACTGCGCTGATTTGGCCTGCGCTCATGTCTACCCAAGTGGCATCAGCCTCCGGATCTTCCCAGTAGCCGACAGCGATCTGCGCTTGGAACGTGAGGCTATCCTTGCCCGGATCATCTACCGAGACATTGAGCTTCACAGCTTGCGTATCACCACTCACCCGCACACGCGCTTGAGTAAGGACCGGGTTTTGTGGCGCAGGCTGCGTATGGCTCGGGGTGCCGATGGCGGCATAGGTCAGCGGCAGCGCCCGCTCATCCGTAGCAGGGTCCCACGCATAAGCACTGGCATCGAGCGTTTCGACACCGATGGAGCAGGTTGCGCTCACGAGATCGAACGAATGCGACGTGACCTTAAATGTGCGATCAATTCCGAGATCCGGCGCGTTGATGCGGATCGTATGCGCCCCATCCCCTTTCGGAAACCGCGCCTTGAGCCCGACAAGGTTTGTCGTGATCGTTCCCTTCCAGTCGCACCGATCCTGCGCCATCTTGATTCTCATGAGGCGCTGGAGCTGTGTGCCAGAAGGGCAAGCTTCAAGATCGAGCCGATCCGCCCGCTGCTCTTCTGTTACAAGCGCATCCTCATCGCGCAGCTCGGCAACGTCGATGCTCTGATAGGCATGTGCCGGGCTAACAAACGATCCCTGCAAAACGTTATAGGCAGTCATGGGATCGATGCCGTCTTGCATCTGGATCGCGAGAATATCCTCTGCCGTGATCGTCACATCCGGCTCGGACCAGACCCCGCCGCAAATGCCGAGCTTGCCCTCAGGCGTCATATACGGCTGGCCATCGCAAACTGCGAGGAAGCGCGCAGACACATTCTTCAACGGCTCTTCCAGCGTGTAATAGCCGCAGAGCGAATAGCGAGGCTCTTCCCCGCCATTGGCGAGCGCTATGGAGAAGGCACAGATTGCCGAGAATGTCCCGAAGCTATCATCATCCAATCTGGACGCAGGCAGCGCCCAACCGTCCACATGCGTGAAGAAGTCCCGCAGGATCAGCCCGGGGTTTTCCGAATAGACCATCGCGCCGGTCAGATCCGCAACTTGGCTCGCGCGCACTTCCATCTGCACAACGGTCTGGGCACCCTTAGGAAATACCTTCGGGAAGTCCTTATCCGAGGGGTCACCAAACTTGGTGAGGAATGTGGCTTGCCCTTCCAACGCATGATCTGCTGTCCAGAGAGCCGAGAAATTATTGAAGATGCTCGAATAATCGCCACCAGCACCGGACCCGTCACGCCATTCAAAGGTCTGGTATCTGCGCAGATAAAGGTGATTATCCTCGGCAGCGGCCAGCGAGTGCGGCGTGCCGTCCCACCAGACATTCACCGCGGCATCGATAGGCCCATGATGTGCCACAACAATTTGATAGAGCGTATCATCATGCGACTCATAGAAAGCCTTCACACCGCCCAAAAGATTGCGGCCATAGGCGCGGATACGCGGCTGATCGGTCTGCTGGATTGTCGCCTGCACGGTCTGGCGCGAGGTATTCGACCGCATCAGGAGCGACGAGGCCAGAGACCATGTGACCGCCTGCCCCACGGCGATCACTGCCGCACCCACGGTCGTGGCTGCATAAGCCGCCCCCCAAGAGGTGGCTGCAATAATCGAGAAGATTGCCATTTAACGAACCCATGCCAATTCGGCCCGCCTATAGCCGAGCCTTGAAAGATCCGGCCCATCAGGAGCCGTAGAAAGCTGGATGGTCTGGGCGCCCTGCTCAAGCGCCCAAGCCTCGAAGGCTCGCAGGAGCCGCAACCCGCTGCCGTCACTAGCCCACCAACCGACCTCTTTCGCGATCGGCGCCGGGCTGATCACCGTGGGCTGCATCAGGCCTGCGATAAACCCGCCATCGGTGACGAAGACACATCCGGCAGGATCTCGGATCAGCCCAGAGACAGTGCGGATCGTCCAGTTACGATCGACCGCGACCGGCCCCGAGACCGCCTCGCGCAGAGCCTCGATCATATCCACGATACGCGGCACATCGCGGGCATCAGCCACCCTCACCCGCGCCATTTGGTCTCATAGCCGTTGGCATAGAGCGGCAGGCGCTCGAAGCCTTTATCGCCCGAGTGCCGTGCCTTCTGGTCGGCATCTGTCCACCGCCCGCGTGGCGGCGCGTTGCGGCGCGCGAACAGCCCCTCGCATTCCAGCGTGAGGGTCCAGTTCGTCGTGCCCTCCAGCGCCCATGGCATGCGCTCCATGGTCCCTGCAAACAGCGCAAAGGAGGCCATCGGAGACGGTGCGCCTTCGGCAAACAGGCCGAGCGAGACCGTCACATCCCGCCCGCGCACCCGCGCCCGAGCCTCAAGCGCGTTGGCCACCATCTCAGGCGTGGCGGTCATTGAGAACGTCACCTGATTGGCGTTGAGCGAGTAGTTGCTTTCCAGCCCTGCGATGCTGATCAGATCGCCCGTGCCCTGCCAGACATACCCGTCATGCTCCATGTCGCCCCAGCCGGTCCACCAGCGGCGCGGCGCGTCGAGGAAGTCCATATGCACCAAAATAGCATGCTGGACCCGCCCCTCGCGCAGATCTGCGTCAGGGATAGCAAGAAGATCTGCGCGGCTCATACGGCCTCCTTGAAATTGACAGTTACGGTTTTGAGCCGCGACAGATCATCGTCCATCACCCCCTCCGCTTCGGAGGCGAAGCGCATCCGGCAAACCGGCCGCGCCAGCTCAACCTCCGCGCCGGCCAATACGGCCTCGCGCAATGGCGGCTGGATCATCAGGCTCTGTGTGCCCAAGGCCTCAGACCATGCTGCCTGAACGCGATATGACCGCTCGCCAATGCCAAGCACTTGCCCGGGCCTGACGCCTGTCGTGCCGGTAAGGCTAATGCTCAGGCGGGTAGACCTCAGGGCAGCATCCACTGAGACCGTTGCACGGGAGACTGGCGCTGCATCGAAGCCCCAGTGCTCAAACGCCTGCGAGTTTGAAAAACCCGCCGGTTCCTCATAACGCAGACGATTGCCGTTGATATCAAGCGGCCTGAATTTGCTGAAGGCCGGAAGAAGCACTGTGCCGATCTTACCTTCCATCATCGCAAGAAAGCCCTGCCACTCAAGAACAGCAGCCTCATCCCAGAAAATCAGAGTTGCCTGAGCAAGCCAGCGGCCCCGCATGGTCGGGACAATGGTTTCGGCGCCGCTAATGGATTGGGTTGGATCGAGGGATTGCCCCTCGATCCAGAACTTGGCGGATTGCCATCTTACGTTCTTTGGCCATGTCGCCCGCATCAGTACCCCACCCGTGCCTCGTAGTTTTTCATGATCCCGGGCACATCACTGCGCAGTTGCCGGATAGAGTTCTTGACCATATCGACGTCGCTTTGCGTCACGTTTCCACCAAGATGGAACACCGGCGAGAACGAAGTTGACGAATTCGGGGCCGCGTTTGCCGCCAAGCGCATCGACACGTCATGCGGGATGATCCGAGTGCCACTCGGCAGATCCACGATCTCGCCACCGATCTCGTTGATCGCGGTCAGACCGCCCCGCCACCCTCCGGTGCCCGTGGCATTCGAACCGATCCCGAATGCGCTAAGAACACCGCCAAGAACACCAGTTCCTCCGGTCTTGTTGAACAGGTTCTGAAACGCATTGTTCACAACCATCTCGCCAAGCTTTGCGATGATCGTCCCGAGCATATCCTTGAAGGAAGACGCCCCTGTCAGGAATGAGGAAAAGGCAGACTGGATACTGGACTGCCATTCGGACGTCGCATCTTTCAGCCTCTTCATCCCGTCGAGCTGGGTGGTGTAATCGATGATCTGTTGACCATCCTTGGAGTCTGCAGAAACACCGGCTTCCTTCAGGTTGTCATAGATCGATCCATTCAGCTCACTGCCGAATATCGTGGCCTTCATCTTGGCCAGTTCATCCTTCAGCTTCGTGGTCACCTTCTGCAGCGCCGTGACCTTTTCCTTGGCCTTATCGGCGCCGGCCGCCACGCCATCGCCCGCCAAGATGCCGGAGTTGCCGAGATCGCCAAACTCGCTCTCGCTATCCGAAACCGTCTTCTTCAGCTTCGAAAGGCTGTCGAGTGGAGCCGTGAAGGCATCGGCCGCAGCCTTGGCCGCGTCTTGGGAGGCTACCTTCGAAGCATAAGCGGCGTTGGCCATATCGGAGACCGCCCCCAGCAGGCCGTTGCCGGTGCGGGAGAAATTTACGCCTTCAAGGTTGGTATTGAAGACGCTGTTGATGCCATCGGCAATCTTCCAAGTGAAGTCCTGGAACGAAGACAGCATGTCATAGAGCCCGTTATAGAACTTCTCCTTCATGCCTGCGACCATCGCCCCGACCGAATTGGTCACATAATCCGTGCCGTCGCCGATCCGCTCCCAGACCTCGAGCGCCAGATCCTTCAGCACCCCGAGCGCCCCGCCGAAGCTACCGGTCGCGCTGACCAGCCGCGTGAACTGGTAGACAAGTTCACCAGCAGCCACCACGAGCGCCCCGACACCCGTCGAGATAAGCGAGCCTTTCAGCAGAACCGTCGCCACCCGAGCCGCGATTGCCGCCGCGCGCCATGCGACCAGAGCGGTCACGGCAACACCCGCATAAGCGATGAAACGCGGCAGTGCCTCGACCATCGTGCGGATGGCATTGCCAAGGGGCTGCCCCTCCTCTGCCGCCGAGCTGAAGGCCTTGGCCAGCCCTTCGAGACCTGGCACCAGCTCTTGCGCCACCATGTTGCGGATGCCCACGAAGACGAGATTGACCTCGGAGACCGCCTGTTTCGCGCGCCGGAAGGCCGCGATTGTGTCTTTGTCCATAATGGCGCCGAGGGCTGTGGCCTTGCGGCCCATCTCATCGAGCCCCGCGCCACCGTCACGCAGCAACGGAACAAGGCCAGTCGCCTCATCCGCCATCGACTCCATGTAATAGGTCATCTGCTGCTGGTTCACGCCGGCCTTTTCCAGCGACCGGACATAGAGCTGCAGCGCCTCGGGCCCCGAGAGCTTCTGGAAGTCTTTGATCGTCACGCCGACCTTGGGGGCGATGTTTTTGAAGAAGTCCGACATCTCGCCGCCACCGGTCGAGGCGAACTCCCCGATACGGTCAGTGGTATCCTTGAGGATATCGGAGAGCTTGTCCTGTTCCACCCCGACCGACCGCGCCGCGATCGCCATCTTCTGGAAGGCCTCGGGCGTGGTGTTAGCAAGCGTCGAAAGGCGCTGGATCTCTGCCGCCGCTTCCATTGCCTCGGAAGACATCAGCGTCAGAGATCCGACCCCCGCCGCGCCCATCGCCGCCCCGATCAGGCCAGCATAGCCGCGCATCTGCGTGGCAAAGGCAGAGATCTCGGCCCGCGCCCCTTGGAGGCCTGTCGTGAACCCGCGACGGTCCATGCCGAGGACGGCACGCATCCGCCCGACTACTGCTTCAGCCATTCGCTCCACCTTTTCTTGGGCAAGTGTTTTGCTGTCGTGTTGGCATGCGCGCGCATCTCGGCGCGCAGCATGGCCGCGCTCTCGGCACTTGGAGCGGGTTTCGGGAACAGCTTTTCGAGTGGTGGCAGCTTAGCCGCGCGCGAGAGCGCGGCGGTTACCCATGCCACCTCGATCGAGGCACGGTGACGCGCCTCGACCCCTTTCATGATCGTCAGGTAGAGGCGCGGGGTCAGACCCCAGAAGCTCGCCTCATCATAGCCCGCCGCGACATAGGCCTGCAGCAGCGCAAGGTAATCTATCCTTGCGCTGCCGGAGGGTTTCCCGCAGATGCGCCCCCCGCCGGAACCTCTTCGGCCGGAGGGAATGCCGCCTGAATGGCCGCTGCGCAGCCTGCCATGACGCCTTGCGCATCCTCGCCACACAGATTGCCCACATCGCGCAGACGCAGCTTGGGCTGGCGCTCATGCAGCATGGCGAAAGCCATCGCGCGCAGATCCTTGGACAGGATGCGACCACTCTCGAAATCCGTCAGGACTTCCTCGAGCGTGCGGCCCGTTGTCTCTTCCATGTCGCACATGGCGTTGAAGTCCATCACCATGACCATCTGGAGACCATTGATTGTCGCCAGCGCTTCACCGCGGAATTTGTTGCCCATTACGCGCCCTCCGCCTCGACGAGGCCATTCACACGCAGATTCAGCGTGGCGGCGGCCTTGCCGTTGACCGGCAGGCTGCGTGGATAAGACTTGACCCACGCCGCATAAATCTCCTCGGTTCCACCCGGTGGCTTGATCCCGAGCTGAATAAGTTCGGAAGTGTTGTTCAGCTCGAGCAGCATCACGTCCTGATCGCTATCAGGGATATAATCCAGAGGCAGGGCCAGAGTGCCGTTATCTTGGAGGCCAGGAATGAATTCCTTGGTCCGGTTGGGGGAGCTATGGCTCGAGGCCTCGATTTCATCCGCCTCGCCATTCGGCATCTCTAAGTCACCGACCCCGACAAGGGTCGTCCAGGTCGGGGTCGCGCCACGCCCGATGCGCACCACCACCCCATAGCCGATTGCAACACCGGTCACGCTCATGGGATATCCTTTCAGGAAAGAGCCGGATCCGGCATCCAAGCCGTGATCCTGAAGGTTAAGGTCAGGGTGCCGACGCGCTGCTCGGCGCCGCCATCCGTTTTGATATCGATCACGGTCAGTTCGCAGTCGCGCTCCCGCGTCCGCAGCGCCCCGATGACAAGCCGCTCAATCACCACAGCATCCGCATCAAGCGCATCCTCGATCGCATCGCCGCCCAATCGCTTGAGCCCGACGATCAGGTCTGTGACACGTTGGGATTGCCCATGCGCAGAGCGCGAAGGCTGTTCGCGCGGCGTGGCCACAAACCACGCGGGCATAACCTCGGCATTGACTGCATTCGCCCATGCCGAAATCTGCGTGTAGCTGGAGAAGGTCGCATCCGCCCCCAGCACCGTTTTGATCGTCTCGCGGTATTCAGGCCGGTGGCTCATCAGAGATCCTCCAACTGGCAAAGGATCATCGCGTCCGCAGCGGGCGAGCCGGTGGACATATAATTGACGACCCTGTAGGTCTTGCCATTGCCCGGAGCGACAAGGTCGCCGGACGCAAGCTCCGGCACCAGATCGCGCCTCACACGCCAACTCGGCGCAAGAATTGCAACGTCCCGCCCATCATCGCCCGTGATCTCGACAGGCTGTTCACGGAAAACCGATTGAACGGATCGCGCGACGCCGCCCTTCGGGGTGTAGGTGACTTCGGCCCCGAGCGCATTGCTCAGAACCGAAGCCATCCCGTCAAATACGCCCATCAGCGGATGACACCGTCGAGGAGCACCTCGCCGGAGCTGGAGGGGTTGGCCGCCGCAGCCGTCGCCACCCCGATCAGAGTATTATCCGTGTCGACCACCGTCACACTCCCTGCCGTTTCATCGAGGAATACCTTGGCGCCGACAGTCCAGGCTTCTGCCGAGGTCTTGGTGACCTCGAACACACCGCGCCGCACCAGCGTCAGGCTGTCCCCGATGGCGGCATCATTCTGGGCAACGCCGACGATCGCGCCCACCTTCACGAGCTGTCCAGCCGTCGCAGCAGCGGTCGCGGTCAGGGTGAGATGCTCACCCGGTTGAACATAAGTCTTCATTGCGATCTCCTTGTCGCTGAGGTCAAAACGACGACGGGCGCCACAAAGGGCGCCCGTTCGTCAGATCAGTCTTGTTGCCTCACGCCCGATCAGGCGCCTGCATTCTTGTAGGCCCCGCGATACTCGACCGCCGCCGCCCCGAAGATGTGGCGCGCGTTCATCGTCACAACATCGGGGTTCATGCCGTCGAGCGTCTCCACGGTCGGGGCCTCGTAGCCTTCGAGATAGGCGTGCTGGATCGGCGGCAACTCGGAGGACACCAGATACCACGAGGTATCCGAACCGCCAGCTGCAGCACCCAGATTGCCAACCGTCGAAGGCGTCAGCGAGTTCGAGAACGGGTTGGCATCCGCATTCTTGGCCGGCGTGATCGCAGCCGCGAACTGCATCGCCGCCAGCTCGAGAGCCGGCGGGACGATCAGGCGGTCGGGCTCGATCGAGAGGAAGTCATCGCCATCCTTCGAGCCGAAGGCCCGCTGCTCCCACATTGCCTTGCGCGCCGCTGCGACCGAGGCGACCGAGATTGCCGCCGCCGTGCCCGCGAGATTGCCGTGATCGGCATGGAAAAGCGCCTTATTATCGGATTTGAGCTTGGCATTGGTGCGGAAGAGCGTCCAGACCATCGAGCTTTCCATCAGCCGCGCGGCGGTAGCGAACTCAGTCGGGATGCGCTGGAAGGCGCCCATATCGTCATTGATCACCGCCTCGAATGTGAGGTTGATGGTCCGGCCACGGCGTTCGACTTTCAGGCCTTCGGCCTCATCGACCAGACGGGCCTGTTTGTATTCGCCATTCTCGCCCACCGGCTTGAGCTGGAAGTCCCCGCCGAAGCGCACCGCATGCAGCTCGCGGAAATCGGCGGCCGAGATCGGCGCGCCGGTCACCAGCTGCCAGCTGGCCGCGCGGCGGTTATAGTTCTCAATCAGCGTGCGCTTCATCACCTCGGTGGTAATATAGGCAAAATCGCTGACGCCGAGTGCCCCACCCATCATGGTAGTGGCGGTCATGCCGCGCTTGACCTGGGCCGCTTCATCATAGCTGCGCGGGCCACCTGCGAGATCCATCGCCATGCGCTTGAGACGCAGACCGCGATAGTCCACTGCGGGACCATCGGTTTTCTTCATCAGCGCGCCGATCATCCCTTCCATGCGGGTGTCAGTTTCGTCGCGGGTAATACGCGCAGGCGAATGGCTGCAACCGGGCGCTTCGGCGGCCGCCATCTGCGCCATGAGTTTGACACCCGCATCGGCAAGGCTCGTGCCATCATCGATCAGAAGGTCCACATCCGCCTGCATGAGGCGACCGGAGGCCACATGAGGCGCGGCCATCTCGCGCAGGCCTTTCACGCGGGCGCGCTCGGCAACCACGGGATCGGGCTGTTGCGTGGTCATTTGCGGCGCGGGTTGCGGTGCAGGCTGCGGAGCCGGTTGCGGCGTGGTGGTCGTGGGAGTGGTCATCAAGGTCTCCTTGGGTTTGGGGGTGGAGCGGCGCGCCGCGTCCGGAACACGGGACAGGAGCTGCTCGTAGCCTGCTCCTGCGCTCATGAAGGCCGCTCGCGCGGCCTCCATCGTGGCAAATTTCATGAGGGGAGAAGCGGCAGCATCTTCACCTGCCACCCCATCGGCAAAGCCATGGGCCACAGCATCTTCGGGGCCATACCAGGTCTCGGCCTTCATGATCTCGCGGACCTCTTCGGGCGTCTTGCCCGAGGCGCTCGCGTAGACAGCCGCATAGGTATTGGCCGAGGCCCCGATCACATCCGCCTCGCGGCGCATCTCGGCCTCGGTCCCGAAGACAAAGCCCGAAGGGTCATGGATCATGATCTGCGATCCCGCCGACATCAGGCGCTTGGTCCCCGCCATGAACATCATCGAGGCGGCAGAGGCGGCAAGCCCCTCGACCACGATCGTGGTCCCGCCCGGATGGGCCGCGAGGATCGCGCGGATCTGCTCGCCCGCCCAGACATGGCCGCCGCCCGAATTGACCCGCACGGTCACCGGCCCTTCGCCCATGATCTGCAGAGCTTCACGGACCATGCGCGGCGCAAAGAAGATATCCTCTTCGTACATGTAGCCCACATAGTCATCGAGCAGCACTGTCCCGCTCAGGATCAGCTCACCGCCCACAATCAGGTCAGTCGCCTTCATCATCGTCATCCTTATTGCTATCGACGGCCAACCCGCCTTGAGAGGCCACCGGTTCGAGACCGGAAGCTTTATCCGCTTGCGCATCCTGCGCCCGCTCGGCGCGGATCGTGTCGGGGTCACGCCCCAACTCGCGTTGAGTGCGCTGGCGCGAGTTCAGCCCCGCCTCGACCTCTTTGACCATCGCGGGGATTTCCTTGGTCGGATCCACGAGGATCCGCCGTGGAGGCGTCCAGTCCATGGTGAAGGCGGGAAGCGCCTCGCCCGTCATTGCCAGCCCTTCACGGAACCAGCGCTCCATGCCGCGACAGAACTGCCCGATCATCAGGTTGCGCTGCCACATGCGGATGAGGCGATCCATCTCCATCCGCCCCATCCGGCCCGAGGAGAAGTTCACGCCCTTCAAATCGCCCGCGAGCGACTCGTAGCTGATGCCCAAGCCCATCGCGACCATGCCAAGGCCCCGACGCATGAACTCGTCATAACCATCGATCTTTGGCGGGTCCGTGAAGTTTGGTTTGGCCCCCGCAGGCAGGTTCACCACTGCCCCCGGTGCCAGTTCCTCGAGCCCCGCGCCGGCGTTTGCCGGACGTTTCGCGCCATCATCCCATTCAAGGATCACAGCCATCAGCGCCGCCATGCGCTGTTTGAGGATCTGCGCCTCCTGATAATCACCCAACTCGCCCAGTGTCATCATGACGGGCGCGAGCCACGGCACGCCGCGCAGCTGGCCCGCGCGGTCAAAACGGCGGATATGCAGGATATCGGACCAATGCACCCGCGTGGATGTGAGCGCCTTACGGTTCTGCACCGCACCCGGATGCTCGTTATAAAGGTGATAGGCCTCGATCGCACCGGTGGGCCCGTATTCGATCCCCTCGATCACAAGGTTCTCGCCATGCGACTGGACAGTCGGATCGAGGTAATCGGCTTCGATCAGCTCGACCTGATAGGGCAAGCGAAGGTGTGGATCGAGCCGAGGGTTGCGCATCCGCCGCCGAGCCAAAACCTCGCCATCGGCAAAGACCGTCGACATCACGATCCCCTGCATCTCGAAGAGATCATACTCGCCAAGTGCATCCGCATCCTGCGTCAGAAGATGCTGGAGGTAGTGCTGCAGCCGCGCCTTGTCCGGTTCGTCCGTGGCGGTCCCCTCCATCCGGATCGAGGGGGCGATCCCCTCTCCCACCACATTGGCCACCACCACATCGCGACCACGCGCCGCATAGGGGCGGTTGCGGATCATATCGCGCGAGAGGTTGCGCAACCGCCCACGATGGCCATAGGCCGCCGCATCCGCCGAGGAGCCCGGAGCTTTCCAGCCATAGGTACGCCGCCCGCGCGAGGCGGCGTCGAAGTTCATCAGCTGCGCCGCTCCCGCACGGGCGCGCAGCCGTTTATAGCCCGCTTCAGGACTGAAGAAGGACACCACTCGATCGATAGGGTTCATAGGTCAGAGGCCTCGCAGCGTCTTCGGGTAGGAAACCTGGAACGCGCCGGCCGCAGCCCCGCGCAATTCCTCCTTCATCATCACCAGAATGGAGCGCATCTCCTCAAGCGATCGGTATTCCACCCGCTCGCCATTGATCTGCACGACCCGCGCCCCTGTCGCGATGGCCCGCTCCATCTGGGTAATATCGGACTGTGTCCAAGCCATGTTCTAACGTCTCCGAAGATAACGAATGCCCGAGAACGGGCGAGAGGCCGATTGCGATGCAGCGGCGGTGAAGTCATCGACCCCGTCCTGCTCGGGCGTGGCCTCTTCGTCAGATGGATCATGCTGTGCCAAAGACACTGCAAAGGCATTGGCCATGCCCAGAACTGCCCAGTCGGGCGGTGCTTCCCAGTTCACACGGTTCACACCCATATGCTCGGCGAGCGCCAAGGCTTGCACCGAGAGATCGAGACCCTCGTTGCGCTTGATACCGGCCTTCAGCTCATAGCCTTTGAGCCCCTTACGCTCGGCCACCAGCTCATTGCGGTGATCCTCTTCCAGCCAGTCGGGCGTATGCTGGGCACCAGAGCCACGCTCGAACCGCCCCATCGCCGCCATAACCGAGTCCTTCAACCGGTCGGTGGCCATGTTCAGAAGCTTGATCGACCGGGCTTTCTTGCCTTTCGATCCCCGCTCGGGCGAGGCGTACCAGACCCGATCCGACTGGTGGAAGCCACCGCGCCCGACCGAAAGAAACCACAGATCCCCGTCATTGGCCGAACGGCGCTTGCGCCAGAACTTCTCGGCATTATCCGACCAGCCCGCAGGCCCGTTGAAGTCGATGGCAATGGCGCAGGATGTCAGCCCCCAAGGCTGACCTTCCACGGGATAGACGCGGCCCGCCAGAGCCATGAGCGCATCCGCATCCTCGGCATAACGACCGGGATCAACGGCGCGATACTGGCCGTCCTCGTTACGCGCCTTGGGTGCATGATCCGGCGGCTGCGAGATCGCGAAGCGGTCGATGATGATCCGCTCGCCCTGCGACCCCCATGCCATGACCAGCACCTCGAAGCGGTTGCCTTGCACATCGACCGAGGTGGTGATGAAGCGGGCCCAGCCCGGTGCAACGCGCTTATCGAGGCGCACGGCATTTTCCGAAAGCATCGTAGCCGTCAGCTCGCCCTCGATCTGGGTGCGCTTCGGCAGATAAGGCTCGCCCCGCTCGGTGAAGTAGACGCGGGAAAGCTCGGTATAATCGCCAAACTGTTCGACCTGCCGGAGTGCCAGCTCGTAAGAGGTCACCAGCCCTTCCCAGCTCGCGAACGCTGCAGCTGCCCCGTTGAGCGAATAGCTCGCCACATCGGTGGCGCGCAGATCCGGATCATCGATCGTCACCAGCGCCCGCCTGCCATCCTCTCCGACAGATGTCCCCTCATGCAGCCAACCGCCGCGGCCTTTGAGGATCTGGCGGTTCATTTCGTTCTTGTGGCGGTGGCTGTAGAGGCTACCGCAATGCGGACAGCACATCTCTGCCTTGGCACCAGCCACAGCCGGTTCGAGCGTCTCATCATATTTGAGAAGCTTGAAGTGCGGCTCAAACAGCTCCCCGCAGTCGCGGCACTGCCAATAGAACCGCCCCCGTGTTCCCTCGTTATAGATCCGCACAATGCCCCCAGACACAGGCGGCAGCTCATGCGGGTTTTGCGGCCCCGCCTTCCAGGTCTCGTCAGTGACCGGAAAGGCGGGTGTGCTCTCGAGAAGCACGCAACCGCGCGACATGAAGGTCCGGATCCGCTGGCGCGCCATCCCGTAGGGGCTGCCCTCGGGCGCGTCCTTCGGCCCCAGCACCTGCGGCATGTGATCGTAATCCGTCAGCAGCACCAGCCGCTGCGAGCGCGAAGACAGCTGGCGTGCCACCGGATAGCCGATGGAGAGCCGCATGCCCTTGAAGCGCTTGCGCGAGAAGGTGCTGTCATCACGCGCCCGTCCCAGCCGCTCGCGCACCCTGCGGCTATGCTCGATCATCGGATCGAGCTTCTCTTCCACCCAGGCATCGGCATCGGGCTTCGACATATGGATGATCTGCACCGGCGCCGGCGCGCACATTACCGAATGCACCGCCACCGTGATCAGCATCGTGGTCTTGGCCGATTGCGAAGGCCCCACGAAACAGACCGATTTGAACTTGCGCGACTGGGTGATATCGGCAGGCTCGACCATATAGGGCGCAACCGAGCGGTCAAAGCGCGACCAGTCGGTCCCGATCGGCACCTGCATGAACTTCTCGGCCGCATCGGTCACCGAGATCCGCGAGGGCGGATCCAGAAGCGGTAGCGCATCGGCCAAGAGCTCGCGCGGCTGGATCCATGCCGGAAGCGGCGGGATGCTCAGCACCGAGGCCCCGCGATCCATCATCTCGACCATGCTTAAAGCCCCATGTCCTGCTGTTCGCTGTAATCGGCAAAGCTTGTCACCTGCCCCGTGCCCATGATCGACAAATCAATCATGTTACGCATTTTCATCACTACCTGATCGCAGCGGACCTCGACCTTCGAGACCTCCTCGACCCCGAGGCCCAGATCACGCTCGAGATGGTCGGGCATCGTGCCCAGGGCCGTGGCCACCACGCCGATCAGATCTTCCAAGAGCTCGGAGACCTTGGCCGCCCGCACCAGCTCGCCGCGCTGTTCGGCCACGCGGTTGCGGTGATACTCGGCTTCCGACCATTCGCGCAGCTGCTTGGCGGTCAGGCCGCCCTCTTCCTCTTCCTGCTCGCTATCGAGGTTGCGGAAGGCCAGAGACGCCTGCATCGCATGCGCATCGCGCGTGGCCTTGGTCGCGCGGCTCTGTTCGTCCCGCGTCCTGCGCCAGGCATAGCAATGCGAGAGCTGGAACTCGTAAGACACCCCGTTCTGACCGGCGGTCAGCACCGGCATGCCTTGGCCGACCCATTTGGTGACCGAGTTCTCCGAGACATTGAAGGCGATGGCGAGTTGTGCACGGTTCATCACCCCATCCGACAGCCCGTCGGGCAGCGGATAGAGCGCAGTATCGAGCACGCCCCCATCCGTCAGCGTGACAAGCGTATCCATGGGATCAACCCCCTGTAAAGAATAACAACAACAACCCCAACCCCACCTCCCCGAAACCCAGAAACAGGTGGATGTAACGGGGCGCGAATTACCCGCATGCGTAAAAATCGCCGGAAGGACCCATGCCATGGGCCATTTTTGTCGGGACCGACTATGCTCAGCCAGCACTTTTGCTCGGCCCGACTTTTCCACCCGAGCCGATGGTCTGGCCGGAGTTTCACCGGCGCGTGGCCATCGCCTTCGCGAATGCCGCGCGGAAGTTCTCGGCAAAGCGGGCGTCGAACACTTCCTGCGCCCCGTCATAGAACCCGAGGCGCATGTCATAATGCGGCATCGCATCGACGAAGGTCAGGACCGGCGCGAGATCGCCCGAGCGATCTCGCCGCCAAACGCCAGGGCTGAGCGCGCCATTCTTCGGCACGAAATAGGTGGCCCGCTTGGAGCCTTTACGTTTGCGCGACCGATCCGTCTCGTTCGACCGGCTATCGCGCTGCGCCATCAGCTGCGAAAGAACTTGGTTCCGCTCGCCCCGTGACCAGTTGCCATAGCTATCGAGCTTGGCCCCCGAGGCTGGCAGTGCCGCCGCGATAACCCCGTCATAAGCCAGCCGCCCAGCGAGCAGCTTCTCGATGCCGGTCTGGCCACGCGCTCCGCCTGTCTCCTGCCGCTTCAGATAATGCCGGGAGCCGACCGAAGGCCGCTCCTGAACGGCGGCGCTCAGATTGCTCTTCGTCGCCCGCCAGACCTGAAACGCATTCTTCGTGAACTTGGTCGGGCGGTCGAAGACCACGTCCATCCGATCCTGCACATGCTTGAGCACGTCGCTCGCGGTCTCGTTAAGCGCCAGCATCGTGGCGTAGGGCACCTGTTCCTTCTCGACCGAGAGCAGACCCCGCTCAAGATCCTTCTGATCATAGGACATGTTGAACATGTGGCCTCATCAACAAAAGAGCGGCGAGATTACAGTATCTGACAGAGATTTCTCCGATAATATCCTTGAAAAACAAAGGACATGATGCGCGGATGGTTTCTGTCAGATTCGATTTCAAGGCATCGCAAATGAAACTTTCTCACTATCCACTGACTATCGCGCTTCTTGCTGCTCCGATTAGTGCGCTTGCCGACGTGGCAGACTGCGTCAAAATTACCGACCCCGACGAGCGACTGGCTTGCTTCGATACTGCCACCGCCGAACAGAAGTCGGAAGAAGAGACCAAACCGGATACCAATGCTATCGCGAATGAAGAGACAGGCGACACAGGACTTTGGACGGTCCAACAGGAGACTTCTGAATTTGACGACTCGTCAACCGTCTTCGTTTCAATCGCGAGTTCTGAAAACACCAATTGCCCTTACAAAGACGAGCCCCTTAGGGTCACTCTTGCTTGTCGCGAAAACTCCACGAATGCTTGGGTTACGTTTGGCGGATGCTTCATGTCATCGCTTCAGGGCAGAGGAAAGGTAACCTATCGCCTTGATAGCCTTCCCGCTGTAACCAAATCATTTAGAGAGAGCAATAATCATATGGCGTTAGGCCTTTGGAGCGGCGGAACCGCGATTCCCTTTATCAAAGAAATGCTTGGCAAAGAGAAACTTGCACTTCGCGCAACCCCATTCTCTGACAGTACGGTTTCAGGCACCTTTGATATTAAGGGGCTTGATGAAGCGATAAAACCATTGAGGGCCGCCTGTAACTGGTGATCTTTCGCAACAAACAACAAAGCGCCCGAGGTCTTTCAACCTTCGGGCGCTCGTGTGGTGACTGCAAAATGTCAAATCGCGTTTATGCAGTCAACATTTATTTTTCCACGGAGAGAGCAAAGGCAGCGACGAGGTAACACGGATCGTGTCCAAATAGCCCGGCACACGCAGTTGCATAGACACCTCCAGAAGTGCGCCATACCAATCGAGATATGCCCTTCGCCGCGCCCCAGTTTCGGCACCACCACCGACATAAGAAATGGGGCAAAACTTTGAGCGCAGCTCCAACCGGTTGCGACAGGTTGGATGGCGATAGGCCCAGACATCCCCTTTCTGTTCCAAAGCCGTTTGGTTGCCCTCTTTGTCAAAGTCCCAACCGACCGGCACCACATGCCGCCGCGCTGATCCGCGCCAGTCAGGCGCAGTCCCTGCCCTCGCATGCGTGGCCACCAGCACCGCCATCTCGCGCCCGAACATCGGGTTCAGCTCCAGCGCCTCGACTGCCGCCGCGATCATCGCCGCGTCGGGATGCACATGCGGCGCGGGGCCAGCTCCGCCGCCATCGATCCGGCACCCGAGCTTGGCCTGTTGCATCATCCGCCACTCGGGCGAGACGCCCACGCGATCGAACTCATGCGCCCCGCTATGGTCGAAATCCATCCGCGCATTCTCCGGACCGAAGGCCCATTCCAGTGCCGAGCGCACACTCATCACCCGAGGCCCCGCCGCTACGATCCGGTCCCGCCGCACATCCGTCATCATCATTGCTCTGCCCCTGCCAGCTTCGCGATCTTCTCGCATTGGTTCATCGCCACCTGCCGCCGGTGGCGGAAGGCCATGTCATCATCAGAGACCTGCCGGCCGGCGGCCATGTTCTCTTCGATCAGCCTCAGGCGGCGCAGGTTTTCCCGCGCCTTCTCGCGCAGCTGGCTGGCGGCGAACGCATTGGGCCAGCGGCGGCTATCCTTGACCGCACGGCGCAGCTCGGGGGCCCAACCATCGCGCAGCGCCTCGCGCCCCATCCCGCTGGCAAAGACTGCCCGCATCAAGGGGCTGCCGGTCTCCTCCGGCGGATCAATCTCGGCGGCCTTCTTCAGGATCTGCGGCCCCGCCCAGATCCGGTCCTCACGGCTGCCGCCCGGATGCGCGACAATCTCTTCCTTGAGCGCGTCGAGATTGATCTCGGACATATAGGCAAGCTTGCCGCTCACCTCCTCGATCATCTCCTCGAAGACCGCCTTGGTCACGGTCGAAGGCCGCCCGAGCCCCAACCGCATAAGCGGCTCGAAGAGCACCGTCCGCACACGCTTCTCACCGGCTGCCTGTTCTGCACTGTCCATGTCGCCTCTCCTTTCTCTCAGCATTCCCCGCTCGGGCACTCTCGACTGTCACGGGGGTAAGGGGGGTCTGATCTGATCTTCTCTATTCAGACCGGAAAAAAGCGTGACAGTTTTCGGGCAAAAAAAAGCGAACCAGAACAGGTCCAATCAATATCTTGTGGAATTTGCTGCATCGGACACAAACGGACTGTCCGAACTCTGTCCACGGACTGTCCCGTGACTGTCCCGTGACTGTCCGGAAAGTGTCACGCGTGACAGTTTGTGACTGTCCACGGACTGTCCGTTTGTGTCCGCGGACAGTTTCCGGACAGGCCCGATGATCCCCGCCCGCGAGGCAGCATCATGGACAAGCCGCAGCTCGAGGCGGCCCTCGCCAAGCTCGGCCAGAACCATGTCCTGTACATCGCGATTGGCGGCACCGTCCTGCGACAGGCCGCATTTGATAAGCTGCTCGCCAAGCCGCTGCCGCCGCTTGCGCAGGGCGTCTTTCGAGGTCTTCCCCTTGCGCCGTCCCCATGCCGCCTCGATCAGAGGAACGCAGCGCGCCCAGTAACGGCGGCCATCGCTATGCACCGGCCAGAGCGCCAGCGCCTCTGCGATATCATCTCCACGCTCAAGCCCCGCGACCAAGCGGCAGATCTGGTCGGGACAGCCGGGCAACGAGCCCGCAGGCGATTGCCGGATCGAGGCGCTGTAAAGCCGGAACATGATGCCGAGAGCGGCATGCGACAGCCCGAGCGCCCATTCTTCCGAGAGCCAGTCAATCGGCATCTCGATCTGCTCGAAAGTGTTCAGCGACACATGCGCCTCAATCGGCGGCTCGGGCAGATAGCCCTCTTCGTTCCAAAGGTCAGTCATCACATCACCCCTTTCGCTTCGACCATGACCGGCACGCCACGCGAGGCAGCCCATTGCACATCGGCCCAGATTTGCGGGCAGCGTGCCCAGCCACGGCAGGCAGGCACCCAGATCGTGCCAGCCGCATTACGGAGACCTGCGACCTGTTTGGCCCACCCGACCGGCTCATTGATTTTGAGATGCATATCGACCTCGAGCATCGCGGCCCCGAGGACCACAGGCGAAACCGCCCAGATGCCCATGCGTGACAGCTCAGCACAGGCCCGCGCCGCCGAGAGCGCGTCGGCTTCGGTGACCTGACAGAGATCGAGGCGGACAGTCGAGGTCACATAGACAGGCTTGCCTCCCGAGCGCCCGACAATATCCGAAGGCCCGACCCCGAAGACGATCGGGCTGGACCAATCCAGCGGTTTCGCCGAGCGAGAACAAGCCTCCCATAGGTCATAGGGCTCGCATCGGGCTGGCGAAGCGGGGTGTCCGCGCATCACCGATCTCCTTCGCGCGCCGAGCGCCCGAAGGCCATAGCAGCGGTAATCGCGGTCACCGCCTCAGGACCTTCCTTGTCGAGCTTGGTGAAATCGCCGGTGCGTACCGCATCAAGAAGAGCGGGGCCGATATCGCCCACCTCCTTCATCGTCCGCACCGCCAGCTCGTCAAACTGCGCCTTGACCGGATCGCCGGGCACCCGCGCCATCAGCATCGTGCGGATCGGGAACCGCCCCGCAATCTCTTCCAGCTGGAAAGCGAGGTTCCAGTCGAACCGCCCCTCCCCGCTGATGATCTTGCTCAGCGTTCCTTCCGACATCTGCCGCCCCGTAGTTTCACGGATCGCAGCGACAACGGCGGGACCTTTCCCCGCGTGCTGCACAAGGCTGGCAAACATTGCCCGAAGCGCCGCGCTTTCGTAGCTTTCAATCATTGGTTTACCTCGGAAAGCGGTTTTCCTTGCCCGCTCGGCGTCAGGAAGCCGATAAATATTTCATGACAGACCTGATCAAAGCAGCGCCCCAATCCCATTATTCCCACCGCTCCGCCTTTAAGAGCGACGAAGGAAAGAAGTGTTCCGGCTTCAGTGGGATACCGCGAGCAACCGCCTCACGAAGAAGCTGCTGTTGTAGTTCTGCCGGAATAAGCCCGCCGCTACCGCCGCGAGCCTTCGGATATCCCCACCGGCGAACACGCACCTCACTACGAGACACCATCTCGGCCACAGCGGAGATCCCCCCGCAAATTCTAATCACTGTTTGAGCAGGTTCCATCATGACGAGAAACTTGCGAATATCGCATAATGAAGTCAATACAAAAGTTGCGAATTCGCCGATATTCATTATTTCGCAGATTTGCGACAATCGCAGTATGGAAGTGATCGATGCAGAATGGATTAGACGTCATCTGACGGGCGAGCGCGGGGAACAAACCCGGCTGGCGGATGCTATAGGGCTTTCACCTGACGTTATCTCCAAGATCATATCAGGAAAAAGGCGCGTTAAGTCGGAAGAAATCCCGAAGATCGTTTCCTTTTTTGGCGTCGATCTCAGCTCTACTGACCGGAACCATCACTTACTTGAGCTTTATGATTCTCTTTCTGAAGAGAAAAAGCGGCAGGCGGAAGAGTTTCTTCGTTTTCTAGCAGAGAAATAAGGTAGGAATACAGCTCTTCTCGCTGTGCATATGTCAATCTTTCTACCCGATCCTGAACTTCATCACGCGTCATAGGGCCTCCACAAGGTAGAGCCTAGCAAGAAACGCCCGCGCAATGAAGACGTAAAATCCTCAAGTCTTCTATTTTACGTCCAGTTTCATTTTTCGCAAATCCAAACTCCACCATCTTGCTGAGAATTCTTCTCTGAAATCAGAGCCCATCCTCAAGCGATACTAAAAATTGCGTTTTTCGCATTTTTTATGTTGACCAAATAGTTGCCAATATCGCAAGTTGCGTATATCGCTACATTTGGAGCCGCGCAATGCAGACGTTTTACCAGACCACCAACTCGCGGAAGCCCTTTAGGGCCATCGTCTGCGCCTGCGCGGCTCTCCTGCTTTTGCTGATCTACCTCGACCCCATCGCGCAGATGACCTGCGCCCGATGGCAGGCTGAGAACTCCGCCTTTTGAAATCGGTTGCCTGTGAACTGCTCGCAACCCAACTGCCGGGCGGCGCACTGCTCGCCGCCGCCCGGCCTTTTCTCGAGAAGCCCATCGTGAACGCCATGACGCCCATTCCCCAGGACACAGAGACGCCCGAGCTCCTCGCCCGCTCGGCCCATAACATCAGCCGCGCCAATGCAGGCAAGCCACCCATGAAAGCAGATGCCGATTTCCAAGCCGCCGCAGAGAAAGCCTATCAGGTGACCGGAGACGAGCTGCGCCAATTCATCGAGCAGTTCGAGAGCCTCGCCGCCGAGAAGGCCGATATCGCCGAGCAGCAGAAGGACGTGATGGCCGAGGCCAAAGCCCGCGGCTACGACACCAAGGTCATCAAGAAGATCATCGCGCTGCGCAAGCGCGACAAGAACGACATCGCCGAGGAAGAGGCGATCATGGACATCTACAAGCAGGCGCTCGGGATGGACTGACAGCATCCGGCCCCACCCCCTTTCCTCCCGGGGCCAGATACGGGGCGGCGCCCAATACCCACCAGCGCCGCCCCAAGATCCCGAGCTTCGGCTAGCGCCCTCGAGGCCCTGCCCCAAACTCAGGAATTCGGCGTGTCCCACGCGCGCCGGACAGGCGGACACGGCAACCAGTTCGGAGGCCCGCCGTGTCCGCCGACCATCATGAAAGGAAACGCGATGACCGCATCCACCAGACGCAAGCTCGCGGCGGCAGTAGACGACTATCACGAGCAGATCAGCAAGAACCGGCCTTTCTTCATCATGGGCTACCCGAGCGAGGCCGATCGCATCGGAGCGCTCCGCGCAGCAGCCCGCGCCCATGGTCTGACGATGGAGGCGCTCTGCCCGCAGGTCGGGCTCTGTGGTGGCCCCTGCAAAGGCCACACCGCCGCCGGTCGCGCGGCCTTCAGCCAGAAAGGAGCCGCATGATGCGCAGTACCGAGAAGCGGACCGTCACTATCCCCGACGGGCTTGGCAAACTCGATTTCAGCCGCCGCGATGTCAGCCTTCCCCGTGCCCCTTGGGACACCAGCCGCAGCACTCTGGCCGCTCGCCCCGAAACTGCCCCGCGCCAACCCATCATCATCACCGCAACGCCCCGCAGGCAGACAAAGGGCGCGGCCCTCGGCGCGGTCATGGTCAGCCTGATCGCCGAAGAACTCCGCCGCCCGCGCGACGACCACGGACCCACCGAAGTTTTCATCTGAAAGTAATTCGCGCGATGGTCGCGCGGATGATCTGCGGGGGACCACGCTGTCCGACGCGCCCTCGCAGATCCGGCAACTCAGGAGGCCGTCATGACACCTACACAAAAGAAGCTGGCGCGCCATGCACTTGGCCTCCCCAATCGAAACCATACCAGCTACCGGAATTGCTTCGTTACGCCCTATGGGCCGCATAGTGATTTCACCGCATGGGAAGAAATGAAGGATCTCGGTTTTGCCGAGAGAACGGAGCTGCAAAGCAGGATCAACACGGTGCGCTTCTGGCTGACGAGGAAAGGTGCAATGGCCGCCATTGATCCCAATGAGAAGCTAGACAGCGAAGACTTCCCCCACCCCCATTAACAAGAGAGGTTTCAACATGGGAAAGCAGGATCAAAGCATATTCCGGCCCTCGGATTTACGGCGGGCGGTCTCCGAATGGGTCACCAAAGGGTTTTCGGTCCGCATCGGCCCGGACGGCATGATAGAAGTGAAGCCCGCCGAGCAGCCTATCAACAGCGACCCCTTCGACATGGTGAACCTTAAGCGATGAAACGCGATCTACCGGCCTATATCTATAACAAGAAGGGCGTCCTGTATTTCCAGCGCCGCGGCTTGCCGACCGTCAGAGTGGAGCATGCCCCGGGAACGAAGGAATTTGCGCTTGAGTATGCTCAGCTCCTGAATGGCCCCGAGGCCCCCGTGATCCGTGGGCGGACATTCGATGATCTTTGCCGGTCCTATGAGCGAAGCCCGCGCTACCGGAAGCTGGCCGAGCGAACCCGTCGTGATTACGACAAGGTCATAGCGTGGGTCCGCGACAAGCTCGGCGCCCTGCCCGTGGAGGGCTATCGCCGGAAAGATGCGATCAGGGCGCGCGATGCCAACGCCGATACCGTGCGCTTTGCCAACTACACGGTGCAGGTGACCCGAATCCTTTTCGAGCATGCGATCGATCTTGGCTGGCGCGACGACAATCCGGTCAAAGGGGTCTCGCTCCTCAAATCGGAGACCAAACCCCGCGAAGCGTGGCCCACACCAATGGTCGAGAAATTCAGGGAATCCGCACCACCAAGAGCGCGCCTGATCTTCGAGCTGTGCCTGCAGACCGGCCAGCGGATCGGCGACGTACTCAAGATGCGCTGGGATGACATTGAGGATGGAGGGATCAAGGTCAGCCAGGGAAAGACCGGCGTCAGGCTCTGGATCCCCATGACGCAGAACCTGCGCAGCGTTCTGGATAAGACGCCGAGAATCGGCCTGACGATCTGCGCATGGGGTGATCATGGGAGGCCGCTCAAATACCGGACGGCGCATGAGGCCGTGATCGCCGTGCGTCGGGAAATCGGGGCCGAGGATTACGACCTTCACGGTCTGCGCTATACGGCTTGCGCCGAACTCGGGGCGCTCGGCCTTGACGACGATATGATCATGGCCGTGTCGGGCCATACGACCAAAGCAATGGTCGCAAAATATGCAGGCCCCGCTCGGCAGAAAGCGCGCGCAAAAATCGCGCAATCCATGCGCGACAAGAGCGATATTTGAGGCTGGAACAGAACAGGCCCGAAACAGGAATGTTGAGAGATTTGTTGAGAGCAATAAAACAAAGAGCCTAAAAGCCCTGCCGCGCTCTCGAAAACATCAATGTTTTGAAGTTGGTACGGGCGGCCGGACTTGAACCGGCACTCCTCTCGGAAGCGGATTTTGAATCCGCCGCGTCTACCATTCCACCACGCCCGCAATGCAATGTGCCAAGCCCTCTTACTGGGCTTCACAACCTTAGTCAACGCGGAGATCTTCAAAACGGCTATGGAAATGATTTTTCTGTCGAATACCGGCCAGATACTGCCCTATCACGAAGGTTTCCCCCGCAAGCGCTTGACCACCTGCAGCGGACGGGGCATCCCTTAGCGAGGCTGTATCAGGGGGCATTATGATCCGTCGTCTCTATGACTGGATGATCGCGATAGCGGGGCATCGCCATGCGCTTTGGGCGCTGGCCGCGGTGGCATTCCTCGAAAGCTCGATCTTCCCGATTCCGCCTGACGTGCTGATGATCCCGATGATCATCGCCGCCCCTACCAAAGCCTTCCGGATCGCGCTGGTGGCCACGATCGCCTCGGTGACGGGCGGGCTGGCGGGCTACGGCATCGGTTACGGGCTGATGGACAGTATCGGACAGCCCGTGCTCGAATTCTATGGCAAAGCCGATAAGTTCGACGAGCTGGCCGCGGGTTTCAATGAATACGGTGTCTGGGCGGTGATCATCGCGGGCGTGACCCCTTTCCCGTTCAAGGTGATCACGATCTTCTCGGGTGTCACCCATCTGTCGCTGCCGCTCTTCGTCGCCTCGTCGATCTTCGCCCGCGCGCTGCGCTTCTTCATCGTGGCGGGGCTGTTGTGGAAATTCGGTGAGCCGGTGCGCACCTTCATCGAAAAGCGCCTCGGCCTTGTCTTTACTGTCTTCGTCGTCCTGCTGATTGGCGGGCTCTATCTGGTGAAATATCTATGACCCATTCCCGCCTCTCCATCCTCTTCGCTTCGCTTGGCTCGGCCGCCCTTCTCGCCGGAGCGTTCCTCTTTCAGGCTTCTGGCTTTGCGCCCTGCCATCTGTGCCTGCTGCAGCGCTGGCCCCATGCCGCGGCCATCGTCATAGGGATCGCCATCCTCGCGCTGCGCCTGCCGCGCCAGTTCGCGTGGCTGGGCGCAGTTGCCGCGCTGGCGACCGCAGGCATCGGCGCCTATCACTCACTGGTCGAGCGGCACATTATCCAAGGCCCTACCAGCTGCACCTCGAGCGGCGTCTCGGGTTCGGTCGATGATCTCATGGCGCAGATCAACTCCGCCCCGCTGATCCAGTGCGACCAGATCTCCTGGGAGATGTTCGGCGTGACCATGGCCAATCTGAACGTGATCCTCTCGCTCGTTCTGTGCCTCTTCTGGATTCGCGGTGCACTGGGCGCGAAACGCTGAACCCCACACCGCTTTACCTGACCCGACGGCCCGGACAGGCCGTCGGGTTTTTCTTTGCCCACTCATCGGGGTTTGGAAGTTGCATACCAGCCCTCGGGCGCGCTATAAGAAGGTCCAACAAGATCTAGAAGAATTGAGGCGCGCGTGAACGATACTCCCGATACGCCGGACACCGAGGAAAACGGGGCGGGGCGCCCCTCCTCTGAACAGTTTCCCATAGTCTCCATCGCGTCCGAGATGAAGACGGCCTATCTCGATTACGCGATGAGCGTAATTGTATCGCGCGCGATCCCTGATCTGCGTGACGGCCTCAAGCCCGTGCACCGCCGCATCCTCTATGCGATGCATGAGACGGGCAATACGCATGACAAGCCCTATCGCAAATCGGCGCGTCCGGTGGGCGACGTGATGGGGAAATACCACCCCCATGGCGATGCCGCGATCTATGATGCGTTGGTCCGCATGGCCCAGCCCTTCTCGATGTCGCTGCCGCTTCTGGATGGTCAGGGCAATTTCGGCTCGATGGATGGCGATAGTGCCGCCGCCATGCGCTACACGGAAGTCCGCATGCAGAAGGCCGCGGCCTTCCTGCTGGCCGATATCGAGAAAGACACCGTCGATTTTCAGGACAACTACGATGGCAAGGACCGCGAGCCGGTCGTCCTGCCCGCGCGGTTCCCGAATATGCTGGTCAATGGTGCGGGCGGTATCGCGGTGGGTATGGCCACCAATATCCCGCCGCATAACCTGGGCGAAGTGGTCGATGCGACCCTTGCCCTGATCGACAATCCCGATATGTCGACCGAGGCGATCATGCAGATCGTCCCCGGCCCCGACTTCCCGACCGGCGGTCTGATCCTTGGCCGTGGCGGTGCGCGCAAGGCCTATCTCGAGGGCCGCGGCTCGGTGGTGATCCGCGCCAAGACCCGCATCGAGGAGGTTCGCAAGGACCGTTTCGCCATCGTGGTCGACGAGATCCCCTATCAGGTCAACAAAGCCTCGATGATCGAGAAGATCGCCGAGCTGGTGCGCGACAAGCGCCTCGAAGGCATCTCCAACATTGCCGATGAATCCGACCGTGTCGGTGTGCGCGTGGTGATCGAGCTGAAGCGCGATGCGACGCCGGATGTGGTGCTCAACCAGCTCTACCGCCTGACGCCTTTGCAAACCTCGTTCGGCTGCAACATGCTGGCGCTCAATGGCGGCCGCCCCGAGCAGCTCACCCTGCGCGATTTCCTGTCGCATTTCATCACCTTCCGCGAGGAAGTGGTCGCGCGTCGCACCGCGTTCGAGCTGCGCAAGGCGCGCGAGCGCAGCCATGTGCTCTGCGGTCTCGCCGTGGCGGTTTCGAATGTGGACGAGGTCGTGGCCACGATCCGCTCCTCGGCCGATGCGGCCGAGGCCCGCGAGCGGCTGATGACGCGGCGCTGGCCCGCACATGATATCGTCGAATATCTGAAACTGATCGATGACCCGCTGCATCCGGTCAATGATGACGGCACCTACAACCTCTCCGAGGTGCAGGCCCGCGCGATCCTCGATCTGCGCCTGCAGCGCCTGACCCAGATCGGGGTCAAGGAAGTCACCGACGAGCTGGCGGAACTGGCCGAGAAGATCAAGGACTACCTTGCCATCCTCGCCTCGCGCGAGCGGATCATGGCGATCATCTCGGACGAGCTGCGCGAAGTACGCGAGCTGTTCGCCGTCCCGCGCCGCACCGAGATTGCCGATTTCATCGGCGATATCGACGACGAGGATCTGATCGAGCGCGAGGATATGGTCGTGACTGTGACGCAGTCGGGCTATATCAAGCGCACGCCGCTGGCCGATTTCCGTTCGCAGAAACGCGGTGGCAAGGGGCTGTCGGGCGGCGGTCTGAAGGATGATGATGCGGTGACCACGATGTTTGTGGCCAATACCCATACGCAGCTTCTGTTCTTCACGACCGAAGGCATGGTCTACAAGATGAAGACTTGGCAGCTGCCGGCCGGTTCGCGTGCCTCCAAGGGCAAGGCGATCGTCAATATTCTGCCGATCCCTGCGGGCGTCTCCATAGCCGCCATCACACCGGTGGACCGCGACGAGGCCGAGTGGGACGATCTGCAGATGGTCTTTGCCACCTCGGCAGGCACCGTCCGCCGCAACCGCCTTTCGGATTTCACCAATGTCATGCGTAACGGCAAGATCGCGATGAAATTCGAGGAGGAGAATGCGGGCATGCGTCTGATCAATGCGCGCATCTGTTCCGAGGATGACGATGTGATGCTGGTCACGGCCAAGGGCCGCGCGATCCGCTTCCCCGTGCCGGAAGTGCGGGTGTTCAATTCGCGTAATTCGGTCGGCGTGCGCGGCGTGAAGCTGCTGGGCGAGGACGAGGTCGTCTCGATGTCCGTCATCCGCCACTTCGATGCCACCTCGGAAGAACGCACCGCTTATCTCAAGCAGCGCCGTCTGATGGCCGGTATCACCGAAGAGGACGAGACCGACGAGGAGGACGACGCGGTCGAGGGCGGCCAGCTCTCGCCCGAGCGCTATGCCGAAATGTCGGCGGCCGAGGACCTGATCCTGACGATTACCGCCAAGGGCCTTGGCAAGACCTCCTCGAGCCATGACTACCCCGTGCGCGGGCGTGGGGGCATGGGCGTCACCGCCTTCGAGAAGAAGATGCGCGGCGGCGATCTCGTGGCATCCTTCCCTGTCGAAATGGGAGACCAGATCATGCTGGCCACCTCGACCGGCCAGTCGATCCGCTGTCCGGTGGACGGGATCTCCTTCCGCTCGCGTGGCGCAGGCGGTGTGCGGGTCTTCAACACGGCTGTCGGCGAGACGGTGGTCTCGGTCGCCCGTATCGCCGATCAGGGTGATGAGGATGGCGAGGAGCTGCCAATCACGGAAACGTCACAGACTGACGATACGCCACCCGCTGACGGCGCTTCCGAAGACGAGTAAAACCAAGGGCAGGCACAGCGATGTGACCTGCCCTTTCCTTTACGGCTTACCAGAATCTGTGGCGCAAGATCACAGACCAACGAGCAGAGTAGACATATGAAAAAGACAGCCATCCTCGCCCTGCTGGCAGGGTTCGCGCCCATGGCCTCCCATGCGGCCGATATCGTCGGCGCCAATGTCGGCGCTTCACATTTCAATTATCTCGACGCGGATTCGCGCGACCAGTCGCGCACCAACATCGGTGGGCAGATGGAAGTCGGCTTCACGCCGCAATTCTCGCTTCAGGGCGATATGGCGCTCAATCGCTACTGGGATGACAGCTGGGATGGCCATACCACCGCGCTCCATGCCATCTACAATATGAATGGCATGATGAAATTCGGTGCGCGTGCCGGTTTCGAGCGGATCGACGGCGATGATTACACCACGCTAGGCGTCGAGTATAAGGGCGATTATGGCATGTTCTCGGTGGAGAGCGCCTATAATCACGTCAAGAGCGATGATGCCGATATGCAGGGCAACCTCTATAACGTCTCCGCAACCATGCCGCTGAATTCGCAGGTCAAGGTTGGCGGCCGCCTTGATTATTACGACACCGATGATGTCACGGGCCGCCGCTATGCGGCCACCGGTGAATATGATCTGGGCAATGGCTATGCGATGACGGGCGAGCTGGGCTTCAACGATGCCAATCATGATGATGCGGAAAGCTATGTAGGCATCGGCCTGCGTGCGGATCTGGGTCAGGGTGGTGTGAGCTTCAGCGATCACAGCCTGTCGGATCTGATCGTCGGCCACTGAACCGGGCGATCTGCGCAAGATCAGGGGCGGCCCTCTTGGGGGTCGCCTTTTCATATGCAGAAACTGGTGATCCCTGTTTCCGCTCTGGCCTATTACAGTCTGCAACCAGAGCGGGTGGAAGGATCCCGTCCCCAGCCTCGAAAGGTTTGTGTCAAAACCGATAGAAAGGTTCTTTTTGAGGGGCTTTTTTTAATCGAATATCAAAATGTTCCTGCTCTTTTCGAGGCGTGACCGGGAGGGCGGAGATGAATCTCTATCATTGTATGATCGAATTGAATTCGGGCAGTAAGGCGCTGGCTTTTGCTGCGGCAGCCGATGGCTGGTATGGGGCTTTGCAGGAGCGCGGACTGATCCGCTCGTGGCGGCTGATGCGGCGCAAGCTGGGGCTCGGGGCCGATGGTCAGGCCGATTTCCTGCTGGAGATTGAGGTGACGGATATGGCCATGCTCGAGGAGGCGTTCCGCGCCGTGGGGCATGGCGACGATGCGCTGGCTCATAAATATGACCTGATGCATGGTATGATCGCCACAAGCAGCGTGGGGCTCTACCGCGAGTTCCCCGACCCGGAGCGCCGCGAGCGCATCGCGCTGATCTGAGGGTCCCGCGCGGCAAAGCGGCATCGAGCCCCTTCACCGCGCGCGGGATCGGGCCTGTGGCCCGCCCCGAGGGGGCCTTGTGTCTCCTCAACGCTCCAGTTGGCTTGGCCACGAGAATGTCTCTTTTCAAATTACCGGCTTTGGCCTAGACCCGCGCCATGACAGATACACTCCATATCCTTGGCGGCGGCATGGCCGGTTCCGAAGCCGCGTGGCAGGCCGCATCCGCAGGCGTGCGTGTCGTGTTGCACGAGATGCGCCCCACCGTTGAAACCTTTGCCCACCGCACCGGTGATTTCGCCGAGATGGTGTGCTCGAATTCCTTCCGCTCGGATGATGACGAGCAGAACGCCGTGGGGCTCCTGCATTGGGAAATGCGGGCCGCGAACGGTCTGATCATGTCGATGGCCGATCGTCACAGCCTGCCCGCAGGGGGCGCGCTGGCCGTGGACCGCGATGCGTTCTCGGCAGGTGTGACCCGTGCGATCAAGGATCACCCGCTGATCGAGACGCGCTATGGCGAGATTACCGAACTGCCCAAGGACGGGCATTGGATCGTGGCCACCGGCCCGCTGACCTCGGGCGCGCTGGCCGAGAGCATCCGCCTCGAGACCGGCGCCGACGCACTGGCCTTCTTTGATGCCATCGCCCCGATCATCTATTTCGACACGATCGATATGGACACGGCATGGCTGCAATCGCGCTATGACAAGGGCGAGACCGAAGAGGAACGCACCGCCTATATCAACTGCCCGATGACCAAGCCCGAATATGAGGCCTTCATCGACGCGCTTCTGGCCGCCGACAAAACCGAATTCCATGATGGCGAGACGGCGAAATATTTCGATGGCTGCCTGCCGATCGAGGTGATGGCCGAGCGTGGACGAGAGACGCTGCGTCATGGCCCGATGAAGCCTATCGGCCTGACCAACAGCCATAAGCCCGAAGAGAAAGCCTATGCCGTCGTGCAGCTGCGCCGCGATAACGCATTGGGCACGCTATATAATATCGTAGGCTTCCAGACCAAGATGAAATATGGCGCACAGACCGAAGTGCTGCGGATGATCCCGGGCCTGCAGAATGCGAGTTTTGCACGGCTGGGCGGCATCCACCGCAATACCTTCATCAACTCGCCCACGCTTCTGGATAATCAGATGCGACTGAAATCGCGCCCCAATATCCGCTTTGCGGGGCAGATCACCGGCGTCGAGGGCTATGTGGAATCCTCGGCCATGGGGCTTCTGGCAGGCCGGATGGCCGCCGCCGAGATCCTTGGCCGCGATCTGCCGCCGCCCTCATACGAGACCGCAATGGGCAGCCTTGTGAACCACATCACTGGTGGCGCGGAGGCCAAGACCTTCCAGCCGATGAATGTGAATTTCGGGCTTTTCCCGCCGGTCGAGGCGCGTGGCGGGCGGCGCGGCCGCAAGGACCGCTACAAACTCTATACCGACCGCGCGAAAGAGCAGTTCACCGCGTGGCTTGACGCCCAGCCCAAGTGAGGGCCGATGCGCACGCGGTTTGCTCCCTCGCCCACGGGGCTTCTGCATCTGGGGCATGCCTATTCCGCGCTTCTTGCGTGGGATAGGGCGCAGGCCGAGGGCGGCGTCTTCCTCCTGCGGATCGAGGATAACGACACGCAGCGCTGCCGCCCCGAATATGAGGCGGCCTGCTACGAGGATCTGCGCTGGTTGGGGCTGTCATGGCCCGAACCCGTGATGCGGCTCTCGGACCGGCGCGAGACCTATCAGGCCGTGATCCATGATCTGATCGACCGCGGGCTGGCCTATCCCTGTGCCTGCACGCGGCGCGACATCCAGGAGGCGCTCTCGGCACCGCAGGAAGGGGTGGCTGCCCCCCATCTCTATCCGGGCACCTGCCGCCACCGCAAAGGCGAATATCCGCAGGAGGGCGATGCGGTGCGGCTGGATATGGCGGCGGCACTTGGCACGATCCAGCATCCGCTGACACGGGAAGAAACCGGCCTTGGGGCGGGACAGCATGTGCTCGACCCTGCCCGCCTGCTGCAGGACCATGGCGATATCGTCCTGATGCGCAAGGATATCGGCACGGCCGCCTATCATCTGTCGGTGGTGGTCGATGACGCCGAACAAGGCATCACCGATGTCATCCGTGGGGCGGACCTTGCGGAGGCGACGATGCTGCACCGGCTGTTGCAGGCGGTGCTGGAGCTGCCCACGCCGCGCTACCATCACCACCGGCTGATCCGCGACGAGAATGGCAAGCGGCTGGCCAAGCGCGATGATGCGCGCGCCATCTCGCTTTACCGCCACGAGGGCGCATCGCCCGCTCAGATACGGGCGATGGTCGGACTTTAGTCGTCCATCGGCTCGGAGGTGATGACCTCGTGGCCATTCTCGACCAATGTATAGAAGCAGCTGCGGCGGTTGGTGTGGCAGGCCGGCCCCTTTTGCGTGACCTTCATCAGCAGGCAATCACGGTCGCAATCGATGCGCAGCTCGACCAGATGCTGCATATGCCCCGAGCTCTCGCCCTTGGCCCAGAAGCTCTGGCGCGAACGCGACCAATAGGTCACATGGCCGCTCTCGATCGTCTTCGCGAGGCTTTCGGCATTCATCCATGCCATCATCAGCACCTCACCATTCTCGGCATCCTGGGCGATGGCGGGGATCAGACCATTGGCATCATATTTCAGGCTGGAAAGATCGAGCGACATAGGGGTTTCCTCTGCAAGGTGAAGGCCCTATCTATCGCAAACGGAAGTAAGGGGAAAGACCATGAGCGACGGCGATCTGTTCAAGCTGTATTCGCAGCGCATACTGGCGCTGGCGGCCGATATTCCCCATACCGCCCCCCTGCCCGCCCCCCACCACACCGCCAAGAAACGGGCCCCTCTGTGTGGCTCGACGGTCGAGGTGGCGCTTGATCTGAAGGATGGACGGATCGCGGGTTACAGCCAGAATGTGCGGGCCTGCGCGCTCGGTCAGGCCTCTGCTGCGATCTTCGGTCAGAATGTTATCGGCCGCTCCCGCGCCGAGGTGCAAAAACTGCGCGACGACCTGGCACTGATGCTGGCTGGCCAAGGGCCGGTGCCAGACACGCCCTTTGGCGACTACGAAGTTCTGACCGCGGCTCAGGACTATCCCAACCGGCATGGATCTATCCTGCTGGCGCCCGATGCCACGTTGATGGCCTTTGAGCAGGATTAACGGCTTCTCAAAGCTTCTCTGAAAGGCTCCTCCCATAAGTGTGGAGGCGCTTTTTGATGAATGATCTGTCCTTTTCCGCGAGTGAGGCCCGTCCTGCGTCGGATGATCTGAGCCAGATCGGGCGCGAAGCGATTACGCTCGGGCGCGAGATCGTCGAGATCGCAGCCGCACTGGATTTGCTCGCAATGGCGGCCGCAGATCAGAGCACCCATCTGGCTGCCGCCGATCGGGCCGCGCATACTATCCAGTCGGCCAATGAGAGCGTGCTGAGCGGCATCAGCGCCGTGTCCGATGCCGCAGAACGCACACAGAGCAATGTCACAGAGACCGCAGCCCAGATGCGGAAGACGGCGGAGCACGCGCATAAGATCGCTGGCTGGGTTACCTCGGTGGCCACACGCATGGCGGATATCGGCCAGACGCTGGCGCAGGTGACATCACAAAATAGCAGCATCCGGCAGATCGCCACGCAAGTGAACATCCTCGCCATCAATGCCAAGATCGAAGCCGTACGTGCAGGCGATGCGGGGCGTGGCTTTGCCGTGGTGGCCGAGGCCGTGAACGAACTCTCGCGCAAGACAGCCACTACGGCGGACGGGATCAGCAATGCGATCGAGGGCTTGGACCGCGGCATTAAAACCCTGCGTAACGAGGCAGAAGCTATCACCAATGATGCCTCTCAGGTGCTCAGCGGGACCGAAGAAACCGATCGCGCGATGGCGCGCATGACGCAATCAGTCGGCGAGACCCGTCAGGCCATATCGGATATCGCACAACGCACCGCTGAGGTGAGGGAGGCCAATAGCCGCTTCGGACCTGCCTTTGCCGCGATGACCAAGACAATGCGCCAGGGTGCGGATCAGGTGACGCAGGCACAGGGCCGCGCCAATGCGCTGATCACCGTTGGCGAAACCATTGTGCAGCACTCCGTCCGGCTTGGCGGAGCGATTGAAGATGCCGCGCTTATCAGGTTCGTGCAGCACGAGGCAGCACGGGTCAGTGACCTGTTCTCCACGGCGGTGGCCAATGGGCGTATCGATATGGCCGCCCTCTTCGATAGGCAGTATCAGCCCGTCGCGGGTAGCGATCCGCTGCAGGTCATGACGCGCTTCACCGGTTTCACCGATGAGGTTCTGCCGCCCATTCAGGAAGCGGCTCTCGAGATCGACCCGAAGATCGTGTTCTGCGCCGCCGTGGACCAGAACGGTTATCTGCCAACCCATAACCGCAAATTCTCCAAACCACAGGGCCAAGATCCCGTCTGGAACGTGGCCAATTGCCGGAACCGTAGGATCTTCGACGACCGGGTGGGCCTGCGCGCGGGCCGTTCCACCGCGCCCTTTGTTCTGCAGATCTACCGCCGCGACATGGGAGATGGGAACTTTGTTCTGATGAAAGACCTCTCTGCGCCGATCACCGTCAACGGACGCCACTGGGGCGGCTTGCGTATCGCCTATGCGTTCTAGGTAAAGAAAAAGCCGCCATCGGGGAGATGGCGGCAAGTCATGCGCTTTGAAGGCATCCTTGGTGTGATGAGGCATCGTTCAGGCAAACGATAAGGATGCGGCCCGCGGGGACAGTGCGGCCAAAGCGCGAGGCAGAGGAGCTTCAGAAAAGCCCCGGAAGGCACAGAAGACCGAAGAAGGTCACACAAATCGACGCAACGCCAAGCACGTCGGACACAAGATTATCGCCCTCAATCATCGAACCGATTTTACGAAGCATTCTGTAACCTCCTTACATCTGTTGCCACTTTGTTCTCACTAAAATGAGAACAAGTAAAGAACATTTTTAGAAAGTTTTAGATTACCCTACGGAAATAAGACGGATGGCACGATCCTGTTCCATCAGCCAGAGCAAGGTGCGCGCTGCGCGCCCGCGCTCACTCTCGAGGGTCGGGTCGCGTTCCAGAAGCGCGCGCGCATCCGTCTGTGCAGTGGCCATCAGCCCTGCCTGACGTTCGAGATCGGCCACACGGAAGCGCGGCAACCCCGATTGCGCCGTGCCGATCATATCGCCCGCGCCCCGCAGCGCGAGGTCTTCCTCGGCAATGCGGAACCCGTCCTCGCTATCGCGAAGCACCTTCAGACGCCGCTCGCCGGTTTCGGTCAGCGGCGCACGATACATCAACAGACAGGTCGAGGCCGCAGCCCCCCGCCCCACGCGCCCGCGTAGCTGGTGCAACTGGGCCAGCCCGAAGCTCTCCGCCCGCTCGATGACCATGATCGAGGCATTGGGGACGTTCACCCCCACCTCGATCACCGTCGTCGCCACCAGAACCCGCTTGGCCCCCGACACGAACTCCGCCATCGCGGCATCTTTGTCGGCAGGGCTCATCTGACCGTGGACCAGCGTCACCACCTCATCGCCAAGCGTCGCGCGCAGATGCTTGAACCGCTCCTCGGCGGATTGCAGATCGGATTTCTCGCTTTCCTCGACCAGCGGGCAGACCCAATAGGCCTGCCGCCCCTCCTCGACCGCGCGCGCCAGATGTGCGGTGACCTCGGCCAGCCGCTCGTCGGCGATCAGCGCGGTCTTGACCGGCGTCCGTCCGGGTGGCTTCTCGTCAAGGATCGAGACATCCATATCGCCATATTGGGTCAGCGCCAGCGAGCGCGGGATCGGCGTTGCGGTCATCACGAGGATATCCACCGCCTGTCCTTTGGCCCCCAATTCCATGCGCTGTGCCACGCCAAAACGGTGCTGTTCATCAATCACCACGAAACGCAGATCGTGGAACTGCACATCTTTCTGGAACACCGCATGGGTGCCGAGCAGAATGTCGATCCGCCCTGCGGCCAGATCCTCGAGCTTGGCCGCGCGATCCGACCCCTTGTCACGCCCAGTCAGCAGCTCGACCCGGATGCCCGCCGCACGCGCCATGGGGGCGATCCCCTCCATATGCTGGCGCGCGAGGATCTCGGTGGGCGCCATCATCACGGATTGCCCGCCCGCCTCGACCGCCGTAACCAGTGCGAGCAACGCCACCAGCGTCTTGCCTGCGCCCACATCACCCTGCAAAAGGCGGTTCATCCGCTTGTCCGATGCCATATCGGCGCGGATCTCGGCCACGGCGCGGCTCTGCGCCGCAGTCGGGCTATAGGGCAGCGCCTTCAGGATGCGCGCCGCGATCCTGCCGTCGCCCTGCGTGACACGGCCCGGCTTGCGCTTGGCAGTGCGTCGCGCCAGCGCCAGAGTGAGCTGATGGGCGAAGAGCTCGTCATAGGCCAGCCGCAGCCGCGCGGGCGATTGCGGCATACATTGTGCCAGATCCTCGGGCGCATGCGCCCCGTGCATGGCCTGCGCCCAATCGGGCCAGCCCTCACGCGTTTTCAGATTGGGGTCGATCCATTCGGGCAGCTCCGGCAACAGCTCCAACGCGCCGGCTGAGGCTTTGCCCATCACCTTCTGCGTGATCCCCGCCGAAAGCGGATAGACCGGCTCGAAGCGCGGGATGTCCTTTACCTCATCGGGCAGCAGGATAAAATCGGGATGCACGATCTGCGCGCGGCCCTCATAGATCTCGATCTTGCCCGACACGATCCGGCGCTCGCCCAAGGGCAGCTGCTTCTGGAACCACTGGTCATTGCCACGGAAGAAGACCAGCGTGATCTCGACCTCGGCATCTTCGACAATCACCCGCGAAGGCGCCCCCGCCCGAGATGCCTTGATATGGCGCAGCACGGTGACCTCGGTCGTGACCACCTGCCCATGCGGCATGCCATTCACCGTCGGAACCGGCCGCCGGTCAATGAGGCTGTAGGGCAAAGTCAGCAGCAGATCGCGGGGCTTCTCGATCCCCGCCTGCGCCATGGTCTGCGCGAGCTTCGGGCCGATCCCCGGCAGGCTTTCAAGCTTGCCGAAGAGCGGAAACAGGATCTCGGGACGCCCTGCCATCAGCCCTGTCCGGCAAGCGTGAGCCACTCGTCCTCATCGATCACCCGCACACCCAGATCGGCGGCTTTGGTGGCCTTCGATCCGGCACCAGGCCCCGCCACAAGAATGTCGGTCTTTTTTGAGACCGACCCCGCCACCTTCGCCCCCAGCGCCTCGGCCCGCGCCTTGGCCTCCGAGCGCGTCATCTTCTCGAGCGTGCCGGTAAAGACAATGGTCAGTCCCGCAACCTCGCTATCGGCTTTGGGCTTCTCGGCTTCCTGCACATCCAGCTCGGCAATCAGCCGGTCGATGGAGCCGCGCTCGGCCTCCTGATGGAAAGTGCTCACAACACTTTCGGCCAGAACCTTCCCGACACCGTCGATCCCCATGAGATCCTCCCATGCGGCATTGCCTTCGGCAGCCTGCGTCATCGCCTCCTCGAAAGCGGTCCAATTGCCGTAATGGCGTGCCAGCAGCGTGGCGGTCTGCTCGCCCACATGGCGGATGCCGAGCGCGAAGATCACCCGCGCCAGCGCGATCTCGCGCCGATCGTCGATCGCATCGAACAGCTTGAGCGCGGATTTCTCGCCCCAACCATCGCGGTTTTTCAACTGCCGCACCTGACCCGGCCCGTAATTCGCGCGCAGACGGAAGATGTCGACCGGCTCCCTGACCCAGCCATCCTCGTAGAAAGCCTCGACCTGTTTGGCACCCAGCCCGTCGATATCGAAGGCCGCGCGCGAGACGAAATGCTTGAGCTTCTCGACCTGTTGGGCCGGACAGATCAGGCCGCCCGAACAACGGCGCACCGCATCGCCTTCCTCGCGGATCGCGTCGGACCCGCATTCGGGGCAGTGATGCGGGAAATCATAGGGCTGAGCGTCCTCGCTCCGGCGGCTCAGATCGACATCGGCAATCTTCGGGATCACATCACCGGCGCGATACACCTGCACCCAGTCTCCCTCCCGGATATCACGCCCGCCACGGATTTCCGCCCCCCTGGAATCGCGCCCTGCGATGTAATCCTCGTTATGGAGCGTGGCATTGGACACCACGACACCGCCGACGGTCACCGGCGTCAGACGGGCCACGGGGCTAAGTGCGCCGGTGCGACCGACCTGAATCTCGATTTTCTCGAGTTGGGTCCAGGCCAGTTCGGCAGGGAATTTATGGGCGATCGCCCAACGCGGCGTGGTCGAGCGGAAGCCCAGACGTCCCTGCAATGCAAGCTCGTTCACCTTGTAGACGACGCCGTCGATATCATAGCCCAGAGCGGCGCGATCCGCCTCGATCGCGTGGTAATGCGCGATCATCTCCTTTGATCCGGTGCAGAGCTTCGTAAGCGGATTGGTCGAGAAGCCGAGCTCGGCCAGACGCTCGATGGCGCCTTTCTGCGTCTCGGCCAGCGGGGCCGAGAGCACGCCCCACGCATAGGCGAAGAATTTCAGCGGGCGGCGCGCGGTCACCTTGGGGTCGAGCTGGCGCAGGGAGCCTGCGGCCGCGTTGCGCGGATTGGCAAAGCGCTTGTCGCCACGCTCTTCCTGCGCCTCATTGAGCGCCGCGAAATCGGCATGGCTCATGTAGACCTCGCCGCGCACCTCCAGAATATCGGGCGCGCCCTGCAGGCTCTTCGGGATATCGGGGATGGTTCTGGCATTCTCGGTGACGTTCTCGCCGGTCTCGCCATCACCGCGAGTGGCCGCATAAACCAGTTTTCCCTGCTCGTACCGGAGCGAGAGCGACAACCCGTCGATCTTCGGCTCCGCCGTAAACGGCAGGGGCGCGTCGGCGGCAAGTCCCAGATATTTTCGGATGCCACGGACAAAATCCTCGACATCTGCGTCCTCGAAGGCATTGCCGAGGCTCATCATCCGTTGTTCATGGCGGATCTTGGCAAAGCCATCAGCGGGTGCCGCGCCGATTTTTTGCGTCGGGCTATCCGCGCGACGCAACTCCGGAAACGCCTCTTCGAGGGCAAGAAGACGACGCTTGAGCGCATCATAATCCGCGTCGGAAATCTCGGGGGCATCTTCGGTATGATAGGCCTGATTGGCCTGCCCGAGCTTTGCCGAGAGCTCCTCCACCTCCTGCACAGCGGCCTCTTTTGTCAAATCACCGATGGGAGTGGCGGAAGTCGTCATGGGCGGGGTCCTGTGTCTAAGCTCGATCGCGCGCCCCACAGATATGATCTTCTCCTGCCCTCGTCCAGCGCATCGCAGACACAAAGCCGCACCCTATGACGTCCGCGGCGCTCTTCGTTAATGGCGTTAACCAAAAGAAAAAGCCGCACTTTCGCGCGGCTTCCGATGGCTCTACAAGGAACAGGTGGTTACGAGGCCGGCCTTAAACAGCAACCCGACGCTCCATCTCACCCGGATCGGGATCACGCAGAACATAGCCACGGCCCCAGACGGTCTCGATGTAATTCTCGCCGCCAGTTGCATCCGCGAGCTTCTTGCGCAGTTTGCAGATAAACACGTCGATAATCTTCAGCTCGGGCTCGTCCATACCACCATAGAGGTGATTGAGGAACATCTCCTTGGTGAGGGTCGTCCCCTTGCGCAGGCTGAGCAGTTCGAGCATCTGGTACTCTTTGCCCGTGAGATGGACAGGTTTGTTTTCGACCTCGACCGTTTTCGCATCGAGATTGACCGAGACCTTGCCGGTACGGATCACGGATTGCGAATGGCCTTTGGAGCGCCGGATAATCGCATGTATCCGTGCCACAAGCTCTTCACGGTGGAAGGGTTTGGTCATGTAGTCATCGGCACCAAAGCCGAAACCCTTGATCTTGTTCTCGGTGTCATCGGCACCGGTCAAAATCAGGATCGGCGTATCGACTTTCGACAGACGTAGCTGACGCAGAACCTCGTGACCATTCATATCGGGCAGATTGAGATCGAGCAGAATAAGATCGTAATCATACAGCTTGGCGAGATCGATCCCTTCTTCACCAAGATCAGTGCAATAGACGTTTAGATTCGCATGAGTCAGCATCAACTCAATGCTTCTCGACGTCGTGGGATCGTCCTCCACCAACAAAATCCGCATATTCCGTTCTCCGCATTAATTCCTTGGTTATCTGAAACCCTCGCACCAAATGGTTAACACACTCTTACCCCAGAACGTTAATTTTTTCAATTCCCCCTAAGGTTGTCGGAATTTCTGGATTGCCGTCACTTTCAATCCCGCAAGCCCGTGTTTCTGAACGGCCTGGGTCCAGATATCGAGCTCTTCATCGGACAGATCGTACCGTTCAAGGACCTCGTTGCGCGTGATGAGGCCGTGGGATACGGCATTCACAATAATTGCCTTACGCGACGCCACCCAACGGCGCGTTTCGGCAGGCGGGAGGTCCGCGCGGGTCAGAATCGTACCATCAGGTAGTGTGATCGACCTCGGACCATCGACTTTTTTAAGATACATGGGCACACCCCTTCACTTCGATGTAAAGCAATGTGACTGACGGGTCTTAACGACGGGTGAAACTAACCCTTGAGAATAGGTAGCATTTTCTGATATTTCTGCCCATCTGGTTAAAGGACGTTTTCCATGAGCAAGGATATGCCACTCAATTCGCTCGGTTTTGCCAAGCGCCCCGAAGACACGCGAGTCGTCGTAGCCATGTCTGGCGGCGTCGATAGCTCTGTCGTTGCGGCAGAACTGGCGGAACAGGGCTATGATGTCGTGGGCGTGACGTTGCAGCTATATGACCACGGCGCGGCACTTGCAAAGAAAGGGGCCTGCTGCGCGGGACGTGACATCCATGATGCGCGCCGTGTTGCGGAAACCATGGGCTTTCCACATTATGTGCTTGATTATGAAAACATCTTTCAGGAGGCGGTGATCGACGAATTCGCCGATGCCTATCTTGGTGGAGCCACGCCCGTACCTTGCATCCGCTGCAATGAACGGGTGAAGTTCAAGGATCTTCTGGAAACTGCCAAAGATCTCGACGCCGATTGCATGGCCACGGGTCATTACATCCAGCGCAAGATGGGCGCCAATGGCCCCGAGCTTCACAGCGCAGCCGATTCGAATCGTGACCAGAGCTATTTCCTGTTCTCGACGACCCCCGAACAGCTCTCCTTCCTGCGTTTTCCCCTCGGACATCTGCATTCCAAAGCCGAAACCCGCGCATTGGCGGCAAAACACGGCCTTCCCGTCGCAGATAAACCCGATAGCCAGGACATCTGTTTCGTGCCTGATGGCAATTATGCCAGCGTGATCGAGAAACTCCGTCCCGGGGCAGCCGATCCCGGGGAAATCGTCGATATGGACGGCAATGTTCTGGGAGAGCATCGCGGTGTGATCCATTATACCATCGGACAGCGGCGCGGTCTGGGCATCGGCGGCATGGCAGATCCGCTCTATGTCGTCAAACTCGACCCCGATAACCGGCGGGTTATCGTCGGCCCGAAAGAGGCACTGGCCACCCGCACCATCCCCGTGCGCGAGATCAACTGGCTCGGTGACGAGCCCTTCACCTCCCGTAAGGAATGGCATGTCTCGGTGAAGGTGCGCTCCACCCGTCCGCCGCGGGCCGCCATTATCCGGCCTCTCTCTGACCGCGAGGCGGAAGTCGAGCTGATCGTGCCGGAAGAAGGCGTCTCGCCGGGCCAGGCCTGCGTCTTCTATTCCAATGACGACAGCCGTATCTTCGGCGGCGGCTGGATCTGGAAGGGACGCTGAGCGAGCCTGTGCAGGACCGCACCAGTGCCAGCATGACATAAATCGCGTATCGAACTGAAACACATAGGCCTGTGCACCCCTGACATGGACAGGCCTACGAGACATATTAGGATCGGGCTATTCTATAGGGCCCGATCATGCACAAACTCCGCGAAAATATTCTGCCCCTGACCATCGCCTTTGCTCTGCTGATGGAGCTGATCGACGCGACGATCCTGTCAACCGCCCTTCCCGTGATGGCGCGCGATCTGGATGTCGCCGTGCTCTCGCTAAAGATGGCGATGACCACATATCTCATCGCATTCGCGGCATTCGTGCCGGTGTCGGGCTGGATCGCGGACAGGTTCGGGGCCCGACGGGTGTTTCTCTCCGCGATGAGTGTGTTTATCGGCGCCTCCGCACTTTGCGCGATGCAGTCCGATCTGGGTGGGCTGGTCGCCGCTCGCGCCCTCCAGGGACTGGGGGCTGCAATGATGACACCGGTCGGCCGACTGATCGTACTGCGCAACACCGATCGGAAAGAACTGGTCCGCGCGATGGTGTACCTGACCGCGCCCGCCCTTCTCGGGCCGGCACTGGGTCCGTTCATCGGTGCACTCGTGACGCAATCTCTCGGCTGGCGATGGATCTTCCTCATCAATATCCCGCTCGGGAGCATCGCCCTGATACTGGCCGCGCGACACCTGCCCCGGAATCTGCCCGCAGATCCCGTCCCGTTCGACATCACGGGGTTCATCCTCTCTGCAATAGGTCTTGCGGCGATCATGGCAGGGCTGAGCTCACTCGGAGAACATATTATGCCGATGCCCGCCGCATTGGGCCTGAGTGTAACGGGATTTGGGCTGATGGTCCTCTATACGCTGCGCGCCAGAGGCCGCAGCGACGCATTGCTCGATCCGCGCCTGTTCCGGCACCGGACCTTCTCGATTGGGATATGGGGAGGCACGGCCTTTCGGTTGAGCAACGGAGCCATTGCCTTGTTACTGCCGCTCCTCTTCCAGTTGGGCCTCGGTATGTCCATTCTTGCCTCGGGCGCATTGGCCGGACTGACTGCGATCGGAGCCTTGAGCATCCGGGGATTTTCCGGTCGCGTCGTCGACCGTTTCGGCTTCCGGCCGGTCCTGATATTCGGCACGTTTATTCGGGCGGCTAGCCTGCTCGGCTTCGGGACCATCAGTAGCCCGACCGACTGGTATCTCGTTCCCCTGCTTCTGACCGGAGGCGTGGCGCAAGCGCTGACCTTTACCGCGATCAATGCTATCACCTTCGCAGATCTTCCGCCCGAAGAGATGAGCAAGGGCGCCTCCCTCTCGGCCGTCGCCCAGCAGATGTCCCTGACACTGGGTATTGCCCTGGCCGGAGGCGCGCTCGAACTTTCGGCCTATTCTCTGGATCTGACGATCAGCAACAGTCTGATCCCGCTCCATGCCTTCACGCTGGCCTTCGCCCTTGTTGCCGTAACCGGCCCCATTGCCATGCTGGTCTTCAGCAGGCTGCGCCCCGAAGACGGCGCGGCCCTGCGCCATAAGGACGTCAAGCCGCGATTGTCGACGCAACATTGATCAGGCAGCGCGATGCGATATCGCATGTGCTGGCGGATCAACCTCGCTCAAGTAGATCGATATATGCGTTCCGGCCACCGAGCTGCGCAACGTTAATCCGCCACCCGACTGGCGCGCGAAGCCCAATACCATCGAAAGCCCTAGCCCCGACCCTTTCCCGACCGGTTTGGTAGTGAAGAAGGGCTCGAGCACATGATCCAGCACCGCTTCCGGAATGCCAGTTCCGGTGTCGGCCACAGTCAGTTCAACATAATTCCCGGGTTGGAGAATATGCCCGTCCGCCATCAGTTCGGGGCTGTCGAAATGCCGGTGCATGGCCGAAATTCGGATGCGGCCCCCTTTGGGCATCGCATCGCGTGCATTGACGATCAGGTTGATCAGGGCGGTCATCAGCAGGGTCTCGTCGACCTTGACCCAGTTCTGCCGGTGCGTGCTGACCACCTCCAGCGAGATAGATGCCGGAATGAGCCGTGCACCAAGCACCCTGACCCGCTCGAGCATCACCTCGATATCGCGAGCTTCAGCCTGCAGGTTGGATTTGCGCGAATAGGCCAGAAGCTGTTGGACCAGGGTCGCGGCACGTTCCGCCGCCTCTTTGGCATTGCGCACCATATCATCCCGCTCGGGCCGCTCGTCGGTGAGTTCGTAAAGATCCAGATTGCCGATGATCGCGGTGAGAATATTGTTGAAGTCATGCGCGACCCCGCCCGCAAGCTGCCCTACGGCCTCCATTTTCTGGGCCTGCAGCGTCCGCTCCGATGCGCGCTCGGCATCAAGCCGCATTTTGCGACCTTCGAGCAAGGCATTGGCGAAATAGACAATCAGCGCTACACAACAGACCAGCATCGCAGATTTGGCACTCAACGAGGAAACCTGTGGCAGCACCAGAAAAGCGACCGCGCCCAATGTCACGCCTACCAGCAGGATCTCCCCGTAGATCATCACCATCAACCGGTCACTCCGCCGGATCAGGAAAACCATCAGGCAGCCCAGCCCCGCTGCTGCACTGATACGCAGCGCCGTGTCCTGCTCGAGCAGCATCAATGCGGGTAGCCAGATGAACCAAGCGAGCAGAACAAGAAACATCGCGCAGGCGATGTAGGTGTCGCGCGCAGTGCAGACTTTGCCGCGCGTGCGCAGGAAGACGAAATAGAGGGCCTGCAGCGCGAAATAGACCGGTGTCCATAACAACGCCGAAGTCCACTGGAGATAGAAATGCAAGGTGAGGCCACCGTTGAACACAGCAAGATAACGCAAGAGCAACTCGCTTCGTGAACCGAATTCAAGCCTCATCAGCCTGTCGATCTCGCGCCTATGATCCATGGGATGGAGGGTATCACGTTGCATTGATTCAGCCGTACTCGGATTAGAAAAGCTCGACATCATTACTCGGCGGCGGCGGCGGCGGCGTCTCGATCACTTGCGCCTCGCCCAGAAGACGCTGTCGTGCCCGCCCTCCATTTGGCCAGAACTCGACACGTCGCGCCTGTGTGCCGCCAAGGCTTTGACCGACACAGGCGATGCCCTCACGACGCAGGAAATCCAGAACGAAGCTGCCGTTTTTCGCGCCCACATCCGAAAGCCCGGCAATCATCCGCGCGCCCCCAAAAACCTTCGCCTTCAAGGTCGCACGATTGCCGCCGTTCTTGATGATTTCGTTGATAAGAAGTTCCATCGCATTGACGCCGAAACTTGCGGTCGAGCCCGTACCTTCGGGCAGGAGGAAATGGTTCATTCCCCCGACGCCGCTATGTTCGTCATAGAGGCAGGTCGCCACGCAGGAGCCCAAGATGGTTGTGATCGACATACCATCCAGAGTGCCCACCGAGAACTCTCCCTGAGAGATGTGTTTTGGTCGCCCAATACCAAGCGTGTTCATGCAAACCGCCCTCCGCGTGCGACACTGGCTGCCTGACGGCCGCATTGCGCAAGAACCGTCGACGCGATCCGGCCGAGTGGCACGGCCTTCTCGGCGGCGCCATTCTCGACCGCAGCCCGCGGCATCCCGTAGACGACGCTGGTGGCCGAATCCTGCGCAAAGCACCGCGCTCCAGCCTGCCGTAACCGCAACATCGCATCGGCGCCATCACGCCCCATACCGGTCAGCATAACGGAGACAACTTTGGAGGCCATCGGCAAGGCCGAGTCGAAGAGCACCTCGACAGAGGGTCGGTGTCCGTTACGTTTTTCTCCTGTATCGAGCCGGCATCTGGCCGGCTCTCCCGGTCTTAGCGCAAGGTGGTGCGCGCCCCCCGGCGCCAGATAGACATTGCCCTGTGCAAGCGGCACCCCGTCTCTAGCCAGCGCCATGTTGGGTGCGATACAGCCTTGGAGACGTCGCGCAAAACTCGCGAGGAAGCTTTCCGGCATATGCTGGGTGATCAATGTCGGCGGACAGTTTACCGGAAAGCCGGACAGCACCGTCTCCAATGCATCCACCCCGCCTGTCGATGATCCGATCAAAATAATCTTGCCGTTCCAGGTAAAACCGCTTGCCGGCTCGACCTTCTTTCGTGGTCCGGAACGAAGGCGGGCATCGGCGGCGGCGACGAGCAGATCCGGTAAAATGCCGAACGCCTCGATCGGGTTTCCGTATTTGGGCTTCCCAATACAGTCCACCGCACCGAGCGAAAGCGCTTCCATGGCTTTTGTCGACCCGCGTTGTGTCAAGGTCGAGACCATAATGACCGGCATCGGCCTAAGGCGCATAATCTTTTCTAGAAATTCCAGCCCATTCATACGCGGCATTTCGACGTCAAGCGTTAGAACATCGGGCGCCAAAGCCTTTATTTTTTCTCGTGCATCATATGGGTCAGAAGCCTCACCCACAACCACCAAGCGCGGATCCCCCTGCAACTGGGCGCGGATCAACTGCCGGATAGTAGGAGAGTCATCGACGATCAAAACACGTTTGGCACTCATTTCTTGCCTTTCCTGCCGTCAAAATCGACGTGCTAAGTTTCTTGCTAGTCATGCCGAGGGGATCATGCCCCTCGGACAGGTCTTAAAAGTCTTCCCAGTCGTCATTCACTGGCGGAGGCTCGACCTTTCTCGCCAGATTACCTTCGACTTTTGGTACGGGAGGTGCCTTGAGAGCCGGCGCTTTCGGTTTGGCTGCACTTTTGACCGGTATGCTCGGTTTGACCACAGGCTTGGTTTCCGGCATCGCCGTCGGAACAGCCTTTCTATCGCCGAGAGAAAACCGACGGGTCGTCTCGTTGAGGGCATTCGCGCTCTGGCTCAGAGACTGGCTTGCCGCCGTCGTTTCTTCGAACATTGCCGCGTTATGCTGTGTCACCTGATCGAGTTGGTTCACCGATGTATTGATCTCCGAAAGACCGGAGGCCTGCTCTTTGGCCGAAGTCGCAATTCTTCCGACGCGCTCGGCGATGTCGCTTACGGAGCGAAGGATCGTCTCCAGCGCATTCCCGGCCTGACCGACGAGGCCCACACCACGATTGACCTGATCGGACGAGGCGGTGATCAGACCATCGATTTCGCGGGCCGCCTCTGAGGATCTCTGGGCCAGAGCGCGCACTTCCGAGGCGACCACCGCAAAGCCGCGCCCCGCTTCCCCGGCCCGTGCAGCTTCAACGCCAGCATTCAGAGCGAGGAGGTTCGTCTGGAAGGCAATGTCATCAATGACACTGATGATTTTCGAGATTTTCTGGGAGCTTTCCGAGATTTCGCCCATCGCCTCGACCGCCTGCTGCACGACCTGACCTGAGCTTTCCGCATCCTTGCGGGCCTGCATGACAATCAGATCAGCTTCGTTGATACCGTCGGAGGCGCTGGCAACCGAAGAGGTCAGCTGATCAAGTGCTGCTGCCGTCTCTTCGAGGGTCGCTGCCTGCTGTTCGGTCCGACGGCTTAGATCTTCTGCCGCATTCGAAATCTCGCGCGCCTCATTATCGATAGCTACGGCATTGTCGATAACGATCCGCATCGCGTCGGCAAGACGATCGACGGCTGTGTTGAAATCTCCGCGCAGCTCTTCGTACTCGTCCCCGAGGCGCTCGGAAATTTGCGAAGTCAGATTGCCGTCCGAAAGTGATTTCAGCCCAACGCGCAGCGCTTCGACAACTTTGGTCTGGCGCAATGTCATCTGGCGGCTGGCCTCGGCAGACGCCGCGAGTGCTTTGCGCGCGGCCGTAACGTCGCTACCGATGAAGATGATCTTGACCACTTCCCCCATCTCGTCATGGACCGGCGAAATGATCCCTTCCGAGATGGCCTCTCGACCGTCCTTGGTATAGATCCGCCAGGTGCCGGTGACGGAGACACCGTCGCCCACAACACGCTGTGCCACATCTGCCATGGTCAGCTCGCTATCTACTGTATCGGTGACGTCAACGAAGGGCTGGCCGATAAACTCGTCGGCGCTGATACCTACGGCGTCGCAATAGTTCTGGTTCACATGGGTAATACGCCCATCCAGACCACCCTCGCCCAACATCTGCGCTGAATCGAGTGCTTTGAGGACCGCACGCGAGATACCGATCTCGGTGACATCGCGCCATTCCACCACATAGCCGATCCGTCCCTCGCCGGGCATAATGACTTCGGAAATCCCCAGCGCGAATTGCGCCTGACCGATTTTCAGATTGGCCGAATAAGGCAGGTTCGCGCTATCGGACAGGAAATCTCGGATCCGCTGCGGGTTTTTATGGAAGGTATCGATTGAACGGCCCACCATCGAATCCGCAGTGATCGACGGATCCAGAACGTGGAAATCATCAAGCCTTGTCGCGATCAGCTCGGTCATGGCAGGATTGACATAGCTGATGTTAAAATCGGTGTCAGCCATCATCATTGATGACGAGCCTGCGTTGAACGCTGCTCCCTTTAGGGTAACATCAAGCGATGCAGCCTCGGCCGTGGCAAGTGCGAGCTGGAAGTCCTCGAGCGCAACCGCCATCTTGCCTACCTCGTCCTTGCGGCGGGTAAACGGGACGGTGATATCGAAGTCTTTTGCCGCCAGCTTATCCATAGTCGCCTTCAGCCCGAGCAGCGGCTTGGACAGTCCACGCGCCATCCACCATGCCAGTCCGATCAAGGCCAGAAGGACCAGTCCACCATGCAGGCTCATCGATTCTGCCAGCTTGAGGATGGGTGCGAAAAGTTCGCTATTCCCTTGCTCCACGACCAGAGCCGCTTTGTGGTTGAAAAGATTGATCGGGACATAGGCGGCCGTGACATCACGGTCACTCAGAACCGATTTGATCTCCGACACCCCATTTTGTCCGGCCAATGCACCTTGGATCGCCGCGTTGTCGGGGGCGGTTTTCATGACCGTCGGTCCATCCGCCAGACGCAGATTATTCTGGTATTTCAAATCATCCGTAACGAGATAGCTCTGCCCCGTCTCCTGCAGACCGCGATTATCGGCCAGGATCGCATCCAGACCTGAAAGCGGGATCTCGAAGGCCAGCGCCCCCTTGACCTCTCCCGCACGATCGAGAATCGGCGCCGCCATGAAATAGGACAGCGTGCCGCTGTGGTCGGCGGAATGCATGCTGGCATCGGAAACAAGCGGGTTCTCGGTGCTCGCCTTCAGGGCTTGCTGGAGCAGCATCCCGACATTGCTACCCGCGAAAGGTCCATCGATGATGTTGGTCGCGAAATCGTCGGCTTTCTCGATAGAATAGAGAATGTCGCCTTCGGCGCTGGCCACGAAGATATCGGAGAACCCTGCGCGCTGCGCCATCTGCAGGAGCAGGGGGTGATATTTCTCGTGCCGTTTGGTATAGAGAGAGCCGTCACTAGAGCCGTTCAGCTTCCAGCGGTCCTCGGCACGATAAGCGTTATCGGTGACATAGGCAGAATGGATCTGGTCTGCTGCACCATCCCCGAGCCGGGTCCACGAATTCTGGAAATCGCGCAGGGCTTCCCGGACGATATCGGAACCGATCGTGTTGCGGACTTCGGAGCGGATATTGGCTTCCCACTCCTGCACCCGATCTGACTGGACATCGGCGACATGACTAAGACGTTCGATCGCGGCGTCTTCCAAGAGCGCCCGCGAGTCCCGATAGGCGGTAAATGCCATAACCGACAAAGCGATAAGAGCAATAGTAAACAAGAACAGGGGCAGCTTGACCCCGATCTTCATATTATCAACAACTTTCATCCAGCAGCCTCCACTCGGGCACCAGCAGTACCCAAACCCAATACGGAGCTTTGCCCCCGCGTTAGGTCACGACCATGCTGTGAACTGCTGAAGATTCATTTAAGCTGGAATAGGCTTAGGCTCTCATCGCCGCAAACAGGAAGGAAAACTGTCGCTTCAACCTGTTTTTTATTGGAAAATCTTGGCTAACACTTTCTGGATCCTGAAGAATATCGCTCAAAATTGCACGACTTTCCCACGCCGGAAGCAATGCGCGCCGTCCAAGACGCGACAAGGACCCTGCATCAAGCCGCATCAGGCCCTCTGCCGCCAGCGCCGCCACGGCCTCCGGCCGTCCGTCAGGCAAGGGGTGACGTCCCCGCCGCACGATCTCGGGCACCGCGCGTAGATAGGCCGCAAGCCCCGCCGCCTGTGCGTGTGGCCGCATGGCCACCTCCGCATCGGAGGCTCCAATGAGCTGCGCCGCCGCGCAATAAAGCGCCCCGGACGTTCCGTCGAGATAGGCCCAGAGCGCCTCCCCATCGGCAAATTCCTCCGGCCAGCAATCACGCCGTCGCGTCTCGGCCAGCGCGACCAGATACCCCGCAACGGGGCGCAACCCTGCCAGTGCCGGACCGATCTCCGATGGCGGCAGCGATCCATCATCGCGCAGCGCCTCCAGCACATCGACCCACCATTGCACGCGCATTTCGGCAATCATCGGCTCCTTAGAGGCCCAGGGCGCACGCGCAAGCTCCAGATTGACCGCATAGAGCGGCCAGAGCCTGCGCCGGTCGGCCGCGGGCGTCGCCATCAGTGCGCGAAACCGTTCGGGATCCCCCTCCTCGACAAGTTTCGCACAATGCGCCTCGGCCTCGGTCAACCCCCCCTTCATAGCGGGCGCACCCCGTCACGCAGGAATTTCCACTGAATCGCTTCCAGAAGCGCCTCGAAGGAAGCGTCCACGAGGTTGGCATTCACGCCCACTGTCGACCAGCGGTTGCCATTGCCATCCTCGCTATCGATGACCACGCGCGTCACGGCCGCCGTCCCGCCGCCGGTGATCCGCACCCGGAAATCGACCAGTTTCATATCCTCGATATGGCACTGATAGGGCCCCAGATCCTTGGCCAGCGCCTGCCATAAAGCGTTGACAGGCCCCTGATCATAGCCCTCGTTATCCCAGCTTTCCGAGACCGAGAGCATCCGCTCCCCGCCCACTTCCAGCACGACGACCGCCTCGGAGGAATTTGCCATCTCGCGCCCGTTATGACGGCGCTCGATCACGACGCGGTAACGTTCGACCTTGAAATAGCGCGGCAATTCCCCCAGTGCGCGGCGCGCCACCAGCTCGAAACTCGCCTGAGCGCCGTCATAGGCATAGCCGTGATCCTCGCGGCGCTTGATCTCGTCGAGAATCTGCCCCAGCCGCTCGTCGCCCTTGGTGATATCGAGCCCCATATCCGCCAGACGCGCGCGCAGGTTCGACTGCCCGGCCTGATTGGACATCGGGATCTGCCGCGTATTGCCCACCGTCTCGGGCGGGATATGCTCGTAGGTCGCCGGATCCTTCAGGATCGCGCTGGCATGAAGCCCTGCCTTGTGGGTAAAGGCAGAAGCGCCGACATAGGGGGCCGAGCGCAAAGGCACACGATTGAGAATATCATCGAGTTTGCGCGAGAGCCGCGTGATCCCCGCAAGCTCGGCCTCCGGCACTCCCGTGTCAAAGCGCGAGCGATAGGGCTCTTTCAGAAGGAGCGTCGGGATCAATGCGGTGAGATTGGCATTGCCACAGCGCTCGCCCAACCCGTTCAGCGTGCCCTGGATCTGGCGCACCCCCGCATCCACCGCGGCCAGCGAACAGGCCACAGCCATGCCTGTATCATCATGGCAATGGATGCCCAGACGCTCTCCCGGAATACCCGCCGAAATCACCTCGGCCACGATGGCGGAAATCTCGGCAGGCAGTGTCCCGCCGTTGGTATCACATAGCACGATCCAGCGTGCACCCGCCTCATAGGCCGCCCGCGCGCAGGACAGCGCATAGCCGGGATTCGCCTTGAATCCGTCAAAGAAATGCTCGGCATCAAACAGCGCCTCACGCCCCTCGGACACCATATGGGCAACACTGGCGCTAATGCTTTCGAGATTTTCTTCGAGCGTGATCCCGAGCGCTGTGGACACATGGTAATCATGGGTCTTGCCGACCAGACAGACCGCAGGCGTTTTGGCATTCATCACCCCCGCCAACACCTCGTCATTGGCCGCTGACCGCCCCGCCCGCTTGGTCATGCCAAATGCGGTAAAGGTCGCGCGGGTCTCGGGACGCGCCTCGAAAAAATCGCTATCGGTCGGGTTTGCCCCCGGCCAGCCGCCCTCGATGTAATCCACCCCGATCCGGTCGAGCGCCTGCGCGATCTTGACCTTTTCGGCCACCGAAAATTGCACCCCTTGGGTCTGCTGCCCGTCGCGCAGGGTCGTGTCATAAAGATAAAGACGCTCTTTCACCGTTTCTCTCCCTCTCTGCCGCACCTCAGAGCGCAGGCAGCTTCTCCGGTGCAAATCCCGCGGCTGGCAAAAGCTCCACCCCCGCCTTCGACATCCGCACTTCGACCCCCGCCGCAACCAGCGCCTGTTTCATCGCATCGACGGGGGCAAAATCCTTGGTCTCCATCGCGCTCGCGCGCAGGGCGGCGAGATGCTCGGCATAGGCCGACAGATCCACCACCGGTGCCTCGGCCCACGCGCCCATATCGTCCAGCAACAGCCCCAGCATCTGTGCCGATGCCTTCAGCTCCGCCGGATCGCTCAACGCATGCAATGCCGCAATGGCGCCCGCCGTGTTCAAATCATCCGCAAGCGCGTCGATGACAGAGGGCGCTGCGGCCGGCGCGGGTTCGATGCCCGCAACGGCCGCCCGCCACTTGCGCAAAGTGGCCTCGGCTTGGCGCGCCTTCTCAGCCGTCCAGTCCATCGGCTTCGAATAATGCGTCTGCAGGAACACAAAGCGGATCACCTCGCCCGGAATGCCCTCATCGAGAAGATCGCGCACGGTGAAGAAATTACCCAGGGATTTGGACATCTTCTTGCCCTCCACCTGCAGCATTTCATTATGCAGCCAGAAACGGGCAAACTCGCCATGCGGATGGGCGCAGCAGCTTTGCGCGACCTCGTTCTCGTGATGCGGGAATTGCAGATCGATGCCACCGCCATGGATATCGAAACTCTCGCCAAAGAGCTCGTAGCTCATTGCCGAACATTCGATATGCCAACCCGGACGGCCACGGCCCCATGGGCTGTCCCAACCGGGCAGACCGTCATCCGAAGGCTTCCACAAAACGAAATCCATCGGGTCTTCTTTATAAGGTGCCACCTCGACCCGTGCGCCCGCGATCATATCGTCGACCGAACGCCCCGAGAGCTTGCCGTATTCTTTATAGGAGCGCACACGGAACAGCGCGTGACCCTCGGCGGCATAGGCATGGCCGCCCTCGATCAGCCGCTCGATCATCGCGATCATCGCATTGATGTAATCGGTCGCGCACGGCTCGTGGTCTGGACGGGCAGCGCCCAAAGCATCCATATCCGCATGATACCACGCGATGGTTTCCTCGGTGCGGGCGCGGATCAGTTCCTCGAGGGTGCCTGCAGCCCCCTCTTCGCGGCGTTTCAAAGCGGTCGCGTTGATCTTGTCATCCACATCCGTGAAGTTGCGGACATAGGTCACCTGTTGCGCCCCGTAAACATGGCGCAGCAGCCGCTGCAGCACATCGAACACCACCACAGGGCGGGCATTGCCCAGATGCGCGCGGTCATAGACCGTCGGCCCGCACAGATAGAGCCGCACATTTGTCGGATCAATCGGCGCGAAATCCTGCACCTGACGGGACATCGTGTTGCGCAAGCGTATCTGGGTCATCTCTAATCTCTCCCCCACAGCATGGAACGGCCACCGCTCGGGCGGGTTCGGGGTGTGAGCTTTGGGAAAGCATGACCGGACCGCCCGACGAATGTCAGCCGATAATGCAGCAGATCGTGATGGTTGCGGTCTGGGTCATGGGCCATCTCTTAGCCTGAGTGCGGACAGATGTGAAGCGCAAACTCAACACATGGGGGCCAATCGGAACGTCAGGACAAACGGCGCGTTACCTTGATGCCTTACGGGACTATCCTTCCCGCGACAAACAGGAAATACGCATGAACGAGACCGTGATCCCTGACCGTTCCTTTCGCGCCGTGACCGAGGAGGCCCGTCAATCGGGTGGATTCTGTCACGAGCTGGCACATCACGCGCTGGCCTATCTGCCGCAAGGCGGGGCCGCGGGGCGGCATCTGGTGGTCAGCTTCGGCAATCTTACGACAAGCCAGACTGGCGGCGAGCAGCATCCTTGGGGACAACACCTGCTTCAGGGACAAGGCTGGTCGGTGCTCGGCGTCATCAACAACCGCAATGACTGGTATCGCGATGCAGAACTGATCGCGGCGCTCGAGACCCTGCGCGACGAAGGCTTTTTCAAACGCTTCGACCGTGTGAGCTTTTACGGCGCCTCGATGGGCGGGTTCGGGGCGCTGACCTTCTCGCAGCTCGCGCCGGGGGCGCATGTGGTCGCCTTTGCGCCGCAATCGACGCTCGATCCCTCCCGCGTGCCTTTCGAGGACCGGTACGCCGCTGCGGCCCTGAAAGGCGATTGGTCCCTTCCTTATGGTGATGCCGCCTATAGCACGAGAGATCTCGCCTCGGCGGAGATCTTCTACGACCCGTTCATCGCCCAGGATAAAGCCCATGCCGAACGGCTTACCGCCCCGCAGGTCCGGTTTCACCAGCTACGCCATTTCGGCCATAAGCTCCCGTTCGTTCTGCTGAAACTCCGTCTCCTCAAAGAGGTGTCGCTCCACGCGCTGACGGGCGATCTGAGCGACAGATGGCTGGCCCGGGCGCTCCGCGTGCGCCATCAATATGTGTATTACACGACGTTGATGCTGACGAATGCCCACGCGCGCGGGCATGACACGCTGGCGATGCGCGGGACCGATCTGGCATTGCGGCAGACCGATCACTGGAAACTCAGAAAACTCCGCAAAAGCCTGCGCACTACCACGGACGACAGTGAGGCCCGCGTCGCGACGCGCCCCTGAAGGCGCCTCGCGCAAGATCTGAGGGTCAGTCCATCGCCTCGACGACGAGCAGTTCGCGCTCGGCTGCGCCTTTGGCATGGGTGAGCGCGGCCTGATAGGACGGACCGTTATAGCAATCCACGGCGGCCTCGAGGCTCGGGAACCAGGCCACTACATTGCGCGGGCGCTCCTTGCCCTCGAGTTGCACGAAACGCGCCCCACGCGCCAGAAACTTACCGCCACTCTCGGCAATTGCAGGGCCTGCCAGCTCGGCATATTTGCCATAGGCCTCGGGGTCGGTCACGGTCACATGGGCAATCCAATAAGCACCCGGCATCGGTTCTCTCCTGTCAGAAAAAAGGGCCGCGGATTTCCCCGCAGCCCCGTTTGGTTATTTGCTTTCGATCAGCGCTTTGACCGCGGCAATGGCCTCATCCGATTTCGACGGATCGGCACCGCCTGCCTGCGCCATATCGGGACGACCACCGCCGCCCTTGCCACCCAGCGCACCGGCCGCCGCACGGACCATATCCACAGCCGACAGACGCGCGGTCAGATCCTCGGTCACACCTGCGGCCACAGCTGCCTTGCCACCGGCATCGGCCACCAGAAGCACCGCGCCCGAACCGAGCTTGGTCTTGTATTCATCCACCAGCGGCGGCAGATCCTTGCCGGTGACACCAGTCAGGAACTGCGCCACAACCTTGATGCCGTTGATCTCTTCGGCCTCGTTACCGCCGGTGGACCCACCCGACATAGCCAGTTCCCGGCGCAGCTGTGCCACTTCATTGGCCAGAGCCTTGCGCTCGTCCGAAAGCGCTTTCACACGCTCTGCCAGGTCAGCAGGCGCCGCCTTGAGAACATGAGCTGCCTCGACCAGATGCGCTTCCTGCGCCTTGAGATAGTCGATCGCGGCCTGACCGGTCAGCGCCTCGAAGCGGCGCACGCCCGCGGAGGAGGCGCTATCGCCAAGCGCCACGAAGGCCCCGATATCACCGGTGCGGGTCACATGGGTGCCGCCGCAAAGCTCCAGCGAATAGACATCACCCGCCGTGCCCTTGCCCGAGCCCGCCAGCTTGCCCATCGAGACCACGCGGACCTCATCGCCATATTTCTCGCCAAAGAGCGCCTGGGCGCCAAGGCCGCGGGCGTCATCGGGGGTCATGATGCGAGTATCAACGGCAGTGTTCTGGCGGATGAACTCGTTCACCTCGGCCTCGACGCGGGCCATTTCCTCAGGCGAAAGCGCCTTGGCATGGCTGAAATCGAACCGCAGACGGTCCTCGGCATTGAGCGAGCCCTTTTGGGCCACATGATCGCCCAACGCACGGCGCAGCGCCTCGTGCAAGAGGTGCGTGGCCGAGTGGTTCGCACGGATCGCCGAGCGGCGCGCATGGTCCACAACCAGACGTGCGCCCTGACCGCGGGCAATCTTTCCCTCGGTCACCTCGGCGATGTGGATGAACACGCCCGCCACCTTCTTGGTGTCGGTAATGCGCGCCTTGCCTGTTTCGGTCTCGATCAGGCCGGTATCGCCGACCTGACCACCGGACTCGCCGTAGAACGGCGTCTGGTTGACCACGATCATGCAGGTGCCGGTGCTATCGGCAATCTCCGCCCCTTCCGCGACAAGCGCGGTGATCTGGCCTTCGGCCACTTCTGAATCGTAGCCCAAGAATTCGGTCACGCCCAGCTTATCGGCCAGCTCGAACCAGATCTTGCCATCTGCCGCCTCACCCGAGCCGGACCATGCGGCACGCGCCTTGGCCTTCTGCTCTGCCATCGCCGCATCGAACCCGTCGGTATCGACGGTCAGTTTCTTCTCGCGCAGCGCGTCCTGCGTCAGATCCAGCGGGAAGCCATAGGTATCATAGAGCTTGAACGCCGCCTCTCCCGGAAGGGCCGCCCCTTCGGGCAGGTTCGCCAGTTCGTCATCGAGCAGCTTCAGACCACGGTCGAGCGTGACCTTGAAGCGGGTCTCTTCCAGCTTCAGCGTCTCCTCGATCAGCGCCTGCGCCTGACCCAGCTCGGGATAGGCTGCACCCATCTCGCGCACCAGCGCCGGCACCAGTTTGAACATCACCGGATCCTTGGCCCCCAGCATATGCGCATGGCGTGCGGCACGGCGCAGGATGCGGCGCAGCACATAGCCGCGTCCGTCATTCGAGGGCATCACGCCATCGGCGATCAGGAACGAGGTCGAGCGCAGGTGATCGGCAATCACGCGGTGATGGACATTGCCCGGACCATCGGCATCGGTCGAGGTGGCATGGGCCGAGGCCTCGATCAGATGACGCATCAGATCGGTGTCATAGTTGTCATGCTTGCCCTGCAGGAGCGCGCCGATCCGTTCCAGCCCCATGCCGGTATCGATCGACTGCATGTCCAACTCGACCATCGAACCGTCTTCGAACTGCTCGTTCTGCATGAAGACGTTGTTCCAGATCTCGATGAAACGGTCGCCATCCTCGTCGGGGCTGCCCGGAGGACCACCTGCAATATGCTCGCCGTGGTCGAAGAAGATCTCGGTGCAGGGGCCGCAAGGGCCGGTCGGCCCCATCTGCCAGAAGTTATCCTTGGTGGGGATGCGGATGATGCGGTGATCCTCGAAACCGGTGACCTTTTTCCAGATCTCGGCGGCCTCGTCATCGGTGTGGTAAACCGTGACGAGAAGCTTGTCCTTCGGGATATCGAAATCCTTCGTCAGAAGCTCCCATGCGTAATTGATCGCACCTTCCTTGAAATAGTCACCGAAGGAAAAATTCCCCATCATTTCAAAGAACGTGTGGTGACGCGCGGTATAGCCCACATTGTCGAGATCGTTATGCTTGCCGCCTGCGCGCACGCATTTCTGCGCGGTGGTCGCGCGGGTGTAATCCCGTTTCTCGACACCGGTGAAGCAGTTCTTGAACTGCACCATGCCGGAGTTCGTGAACATCAGGGTGGGGTCGTTGCGCGGCACCAGCGGCGAGCTGGGCACGATCCGGTGCCCGTTCCGCTCGAAGAAGTTGAGGTAGGTGGACCGGATTTCGTTCAGAGAGACCATATCATGCGCCCTTTTTGGGGATTTTCACCCGTTTAGCGCCGCGCGGGCTGGCTGTCCAGCAAAGCGCGGCGAGATCGGGCTGTTGTGGTCTATAATTCCTTGCGGAAGAAATAATCGGCATAGGGGTTATCGTTATAGCGCTCGGTCTCGGACCAGCCCGTTTTAAGATAGAAAGCCCGTGCCTCGGGAAGTTTTGCCGAAGTATCGAGCACCAGTTCCCGATGCCCCAAAGCATAGGCGCGTGTCTCGGCCTCGCGCATCAAACGCTGAGCGAGCCGCATCCCACGCGCCGAAGGATCGAGCCAAAGTCTTTTGATTTCAGCACGTTCCCCCATATCCTTGACCGCGACACATCCCATAGCTACCCCTTCCGACAAGGCCAGCAGGAAGGTGCCACGCGGCGCACGCATCGCATCGGCCTCGGGTTCACCTGAACGCGCACGATCGAAATACTCGCCAAATCGGCGAGAAAGTTCGGCCACATAGGCGTTCACACAGGCGATCGCGCGGGCATCATCGGGATCGACCTCGATAATTTCGATCCGCTCGCTTCCGATCACCGAGGCGACAAGATCCACAGCCTTCAGGAACGCGTCGCGATCTTTGACCCGCGCAAGCACGGCCTGCGCCGCCTGATCGGATAGGGCCTCATAAGCCTCGAATTCCCGCTCCCCTTTACGCGTGCGCAAAATGCGCTTGCGGCGGCCGTCTTTCGGATCGGGCGAGAGAACGATCAGCTCCTCGGCCTCGAGCTTGCGCAAAAGCCGGCTCATCAGGCCGGAATCGAGATTCAACCGCTCACGCAGTTCACCGACATCGGAAACTCCCGATCCTACCGAATGCAGCACCCGCGCCTCCAGAAGCGGCCGCCCGCGCCCCAGAAAGCTCGCATCCAGCGCTCCGAGTTCCAGCGTCACCACCCTGTTGAAGCGCCGCAGGCGATCCACGCCTCTTTCGACATCCCGCATAATACCTGACCTATGTTTTACATTATATCTGACTTTAGTCAGCTTAATCTGCCAAGCAATAAAAAACCGGGCCATGACGGTCCGGTTTTCTTACTACGCTTACAAAAGAGGCTTATTCCTCTTCTGTCAGCGCATCATCCTTATCGTCGGAATCGAGGTTCAAACCATGGCTCGAACGGATCTTCGCTTCGATCGCATCCGCAACATCGGGATGATCACGCATGAACTGCTTGGCGTTCTCGCGCCCCTGCCCGATCCGCTCATCTCCGTAGGAATACCACGCGCCCGATTTCTCGACGACACCGGCCTTTACGCCAAGGTCGATCAACTCGCCAACCTTGGAGATGCCTTCGCCATACATGATGTCGAATTCGACCTGTTTGAAGGGCGGCGCCACCTTGTTCTTGACCACCTTCACGCGGGTCGCGTTCCCCACCACCTCGTCACGGTCCTTCACCGCGCCGGTACGGCGGATATCCAGACGCACGGAGGCGTAAAATTTCAACGCGTTACCACCCGATGTGGTTTCGGGGTTACCGAACATGACGCCGATCTTCATACGGATCTGGTTGATGAAGATGACCATGCAGTTGGAACGGCCGATCGATGCGGTCAGCTTGCGCATGGCCTGGCTCATCAGGCGTGCCTGCGCACCGACCGTCGCATCGCCCATGTCGCCCTCGATCTCGGCTTTCGGCGTCAGTGCCGCGACAGAATCGACCACAACAAGGCTCACCGCGCCCGAGCGCACGAGCGTATCGACGATTTCAAGCGCCTGCTCGCCGGTATCGGGCTGCGAGATCAGTAGTTCATCAAGATTAACGCCCAGCTTGCGTGCATAGGACGGATCCAGCGCATGTTCGGCGTCGACGAAGGCACAGACCCCGCCCTTCTTCTGTTCTTCCGCGACCGTGTGAAGCGTTAGCGTGGTCTTGCCCGAGCTTTCGGGCCCGTAGATCTCGACGATCCGGCCCTTCGGCAACCCACCGATACCCAGTGCGATATCCAGCCCCAGAGAGCCTGTCGAGGTCGATTCAATATCGATCTTGGCGCCTTCGCCAAGCTTCATGATCGAGCCTTTGCCAAATTGTCGCTCAATCTGCGAAAGCGCCGATTCCAGTGCTTTCTGCTTATCTGCTTTCATCTTGTCCGCCATATCGAAAAGGCCCGCCGTTACCATTAGGATCATCTCCTTATTTCACAGTGCACGCCGGATCACAATTGCCCGGACATGGTGAATGTTCTAGTAATGTTCGTTAAGCCGAATTTGGGACCAAAACAAGAACAATTCAAGCCATCGGCTTCATAAACCTTGCGCCCGTTTGGTTAATCAATAGTTTATATGCCAATTGCATCGCGGCAGATGCACAGGATCGATAAAATTTTAGGCGGACAATGCTCATATTCTGGGACCAAAAGCTGGTTTTTCTTGCGACACCAAAGGCCGGATCGACAGCGATCGAAACCGCGCTGGAACCCCTCGCCTCTGTTTCGATGCAGCGTCCGGTTCCTCTCAAGCATATGACGGCGCTCGATTTCCACAACCATCTCAAGCCCTATCTGACAGAGAATTCCGACACCCCTTTCACAACCGTCGCCCTGATCCGGCATCCCGTGGAGTGGTTGCGCTCATGGTATCGTTTCCTGCTGCGGGATAGCTTCGATCTACCCGAGAACCCCCTTCAGGGGAAAAGCTTCGAGACCTTTACCCTGGATTTCATGACAGGTTCTCTTCCGGCTTATGCGCAACTCAAAACTCAGGCCCATTATCTGACCGACGGTCAAGGCAAACTGCTTGTGGATCGACTCTACCGCTACGAAAACATTCAGGATTTCGTACATTTTCTCGAAGACCGGTTGATGTTCGAGATATCGCTGCCACGGATCAATGTGCCGCCTATGGTCAACACGGATCTGAGCGCGCCCGTCGAGGCGCGCTTGGTTGCATTCATGGCAGATGATTTCCACCTCTATGAGGAAATGGCTCAGCCTCAGCCAAGCTGATTCTGCACCGTCGCAGTGAGTTCGCTGAGCGAGAAAGGCTTGGGCAGGAAGGCCGAGCCCTTGATCGGCGGTTTGCCATCAAGGAAAACATCCTCGGCATAGCCCGACATGAAGACAACCGCCGTACCGGGACGCTTCTTGAGCGCCTCGACCACCCATGTCGGCCCATCCATTCCCGGCATGATGACATCGGTCACGAAAATATCCACTGTCAGTCCCTCGTCCTCGAGGATTTCCAGCGCTTCTTCGGCATTCTCGGCTTCGAAAACGGTATAGCCGCGCAATTTGAGCGCGCGCGACGCAAAGGCCCGCACCGGGGCCTCGTCCTCGACCAGCAATACAGTGGCCGTGCGGTCATTCTGCGCCAGTTCCTGCGTGACGATCGGCTTGGCAACATCCTCCTCATCGGCCTGTGTCTTGTCATGCGCGGGAAGCAGGATCGTGAAACAGGTGCCCGAGCCGAGCACCGAGTCGCAGAAGATATAGCCCCCCGTCTGCTTGATGATCCCGTAGGCCGTCGAAAGCCCCAAGCCGGTGCCCTCGCCCGTGCGCTTGGTCGTGTAGAAGGGTTCGAAAATCTTGATCAGCTTGTCGGGCGCAATCCCCATACCCTCGTCGATCACCTTGACGGAGACGTAATCGCCTTTGGGTACCGAGACTCGATCGCGTTTGAAATCTTCCTTGAGATAGAGGTTCTCCGTCTCGATCCGGATCTCTCCGCCTTCCGGCATGGCATCGCGCGAATTCACCACGAGGTTCATAAGAACCTGTTCGAGCTGGCGTTTATCGGCCCTGATCTGGCGCAGATCGAGGGGGTGCTGGAGCGACAGCAAGACCTTCTCCCCAACGAGGCGATTTAGCAGATGGGTCAGATCGGAAAGCGTATCGCGCAGATCCAGCACCTGCGGTTTCAAGGTCTGCTTGCGCGAGAAGGCCAGCAGCTGTCCGACCAGCGACGCCGCACGGTTGGCATTCTGCGAGATCTGGTCGAGATCGGCAAAATCGGGATCGCCCTTATCGTGGCGCAGCATCAGCAGATCGCAATGGCCCGAAATCGCCGTCAGCAGGTTGTTGAAATCATGCGCAACACCGCCAGCCAGCTGGCCGATAGCCTGCATCTTCTGGCTCTGGACAAATTGCGCCTCCAGCGTTTTCAGCTGCGTCGCATCCGAAAGAACCGCAACCAATCCGGGACGCCCCTCCTCGACCACACGGCTGAGCGTGATCTGAAGATAGGTCTCCTTATCGCCGTGACGGGTCCGGAGCACTTCAGGGCGATGTTCGGCACGTCCTGCCAGCGCATCGACGACCCAGTCATTCACCGGCCGCCCCAATCCCTCGAACATATCGACCATCGTCGGATTGGGCGGCAAAAGCCCCAGAAGCGCCCGGCTGGCGCGGTTGGAAGCAATGATGCGCCCCTGCCCGTCCACACGCAAAAGCGCCACGGGAAGCGCCTCGAACGAGGCCGGATCATGCGGGATCGGCCGGTTTTCCGACACCGGGAGCAGATAGATCTCGCGCCGACCCGCGCGAGCCTCGATCTCGGACACAAGGCAGCGGATCGGGCCGTTCGGCGTTCCGATCTCGTGCTCTTCGCCCGAACGCAGAGGCAGGTCATTGAAAATACGGTCGAGCGTGCGATACCGTTCGCCCGTCAGGCGGCGCAGTGCCTCATTCATAAACAGGATCGTGCCGTTTTTAGACGCGGTCAGCATCGGCAGGCTAATGGTCTCGGCCCCGCGCCCGCCAGAGGGGCGCTCGGCCATATCTTCCAGCCGCCAGAGGAAATCACCATCGCCGATCTGATGCACCGACAACCGCACATGGCCGCGACGGGTTACAAGATCCTCGCGCGCAGCGCCCAGAGCCGTAGCCTTTGCCTGCAACCGGTTCAGCACCGATCCGGGATTGGCAAACAACTCGCCCAATGCATGGGTCAGGCTTTGCTGCCCGCGCGAGCCGAACCGTTCCAGCGCCGCGCGGTTCTGATAGCCGATCTCTCCTTCCGCATCGGTCGTGAAGGAGGGCGAGGCATCCTGCGCCACGAAATTCGCGATCTGCAGATGCATCTGTCGCCGCTGCCTGCGCGCCCAGACCTGGGTCAGCTTCATTCCGACCGAGATCGCCACAAAAGTTGTGGCCACCGCAAACAGCGCAATCATCACGATCCGGTCCTGCACCACCAGCCCCGCCACGATCGCCCCCAGCGCCGCCATCAGCAGATAAACGGCACCAGAGCTCGCAACACCGGCATTTCTGCCAATGTTCTCCACGGGCTGATCGGGATGCGCCACCTTATGAACCTCGTTTTTGTCTTTGTTCTCAGGCATGAAGCATCAAATCAGTTAAGGGCAAATTAACAGGCATCAAAGCACAACCTCTAATTGTGTCTCCTGCGGCGGATATATACGAGGCCAGCGACCACAGATCATTCGGCCACACGCTTGAATATCGAATAGAAAAACCCGTCCGAGCCATCCTGAGTGGTCAGCTGGCGATGGTCAATCCATTCCCATTCAGGGTTAACCGAAACTTTCTGAGCCTGCTGGTCATTCTCGCATTTAAGCAGCGAACAGGTCATGTAGACGAGATATCCGCCCGGCCCGACATAGGCCTGAGCCTCGCGCAGGATCCGGTCCTGAAGACGCACCAGCTCGTCGAGGCGGGCGGGCGTCAGTGCCCATTTCGCATCGGGTGTCCGCCGCCAGGTGCCCGATCCCGAACAGGGCGCGTCGATCAGCACCATATCCCACTCTCCCGCCACGGTCTCGGGCAGGAGCACATTGATCCGCGTGCCCGCGCGCCCGGCACGGACCGGCAGATCCTTCATCCGTCCCGCATCGATATCATGCGCGTCGATCTTCAGATGCGGTGCATGCGCCGCAAGCGCCAGCGCCTTGCCGCCACCGCCCGCGCAGTAATCGAGCACGCGCGAGACGCCCTCGAGCGGCAGCGCCTCTATGGCGATCTGCGAGGCAAGATCCTGCAGCTCGACCGAACCTTCCTGATAGGCACGGGCATTGCGCAGCTTGCGCGCGCCCCGCGTCACCTTCAGCGCACTCAGCGCCGCCGGATGCGGCTCGGCATCGATATCATCGCAGCGCAGCTGGGCTTGTGCATCCTCGCGCGTGCATTTCGCCAGATTGACCCGTAAGAACACTGGCGCGCGTTCGCGCTGCGCCAGACTGACCGGCCCGAAATCCGCGCCCAGATCGTCCTTGAGCCGGGGAACCAGCCATTCGGGCCAGTCAAGCAGCTCCACCCCCTCGGGAACCGGCCCCAGCAGCGCCTGTTCTTCCTCGGGCGAGAGCGGCGTGGGCGCATGCCCGATGCCGGAAAACACCTCGGCCAGATCCCGCCCCTCGGCGCGGCAGGCCCCGATCATCAGACCCCGTCCGCCCGCGCTCCCGCCCAGACGGGCAAAACTCTCGCGGCAACGCAGCGCATCGAACACATGGTCGCGGATCGCTGCACGGTCTTTCGAGCCTGCAAAGCGGTTATTGCGTGCCCATGTCGTCAGGCACCGCTCCGCCGGATCGCCCGACAGAACCAAATCCAAAATCTCGATCGCTGCTGCGACCCGGGCTGCCGGGGTCATGGGAACCTCTTCCTTTTTCCTATCGCTACGCAAAGATCGGTGACTTTGCCAGTGTTGTTCACGATTTAGCCAGTGCCTTGTGGCAATCAAACTCCCGACGTTGCGTGAGCCCCACACCCCGACCCATTGCCCTTTTCTCGGGATGCACAGCCCCTATGCACGAATCATTACGTTCATGGGGTTGCTTTTCCTGTGAAGTGGTGAAAGGAGGAAGCGTCAAACGAACCCTGCCACGGAGACCCGGTCATGCAGATTCGCGAGGCGCTTACCTTCGACGATGTCCTTCTAGTTCCAGCAGCATCCAGTGTGCTGCCCTCGACGGCCGATGTTTCGACCTTCGTTACCAAATCGATCCGCCTGAATATCCCGCTTCTTTCCTCGGCCATGGATACCGTGACCGAAAGCCGCATGGCGATCGCCATGGCTCAGGCTGGCGGAATGGGCGTGATCCACCGCAACCTGTCGGTGGACCAGCAAGCCGAGGAAGTCAGCCGTGTGAAGCGGTTCGAATCCGGTATCGTCTACAACCCGATCACCCTGCGTGCCGACCAGACGCTGGCCGATGCACAGGATCTGGTGACCCGCTACAATGTCTCGGGCTTCCCCGTGGTGGACGAGAACAACCGCGTGGTCGGCATCGTGACCAATCGCGACATGCGTTTTGCCTCGGATGCCAAAACCCCCGTCTCGGCGATGATGACTCGCGATAATCTCGCCATCCTGCAAGAGCCCGCCGACCGCGACGAGGCCCGCAAGCTGATGAAAGAGCGCCGGATCGAGAAGCTTCTGGTGACCGATGCCAATGGCCATCTGACGGGTCTTCTCACGCTGAAGGATAGCGAGAAGGCTGTTCTGAACCCGCTCGCCTGCAAGGACGAGAAAGGTCGCCTGCGCGTGGCTGCGGCCTCGACCGTCGGCGATGCAGGCTATGAACGTTCGACCGCGCTTGTGGATGCGGGGTGCGATTTGATCGTGATCGATACCGCGCATGGCCACTCTGCGGGTGTTGCCAAGGCTGTCGAGGCGATCAAGGCCTACCGTTCGGATGTGCAGGTTGTTGCAGGCAATGTGGCAACGGCGGCCGCCACCAAGGCGCTGATCGATGCGGGCGCGGATGCTGTGAAGGTCGGCATCGGTCCGGGCTCTATCTGCACCACCCGTATTGTGGCGGGTGTCGGTGTTCCGCAGCTGACCGCGATCATGGATTGTGTGGCCGGCGCAGGTGATACCCCGATCATCGCCGATGGCGGCATCAAGATGTCGGGCGATTTCGCCAAAGCCATCGCGGCAGGTGCCAGCTGTGCCATGGTCGGCTCGGCGATTGCCGGGACCGATGAATCTCCGGGCGAGGTCATCCTCTATCAGGGCCGCTCCTACAAGTCCTATCGTGGGATGGGGTCACTGGGTGCGATGGCACGCGGCTCGGCCGACCGTTACTTCCAGAAGGATGCCGCCTCCGACAAGCTCGTGCCTGAAGGGATCGAGGGTCAGGTTCCCTATAAAGGGGCAGCCGGTGCCGTGATCCACCAGATGGTGGGCGGTCTGCGCGCGGCTATGGGCTATACCGGTTCGGCCACGATCCAGGATATGCGCAAGGGCTGCGAATTTGTCCGTATCACCGGCGCGGGCCTGAAGGAAAGCCATGTGCACGACGTGCAGATCACCCGTGAAAGCCCGAATTACCGCATCGGCTGATTGCGGGCCTTTGGTGACAGAACCCCGATCCGGAGCATGGGAATGCTCCGGATTTTTCTTTGCCCGAAGACGCTCAGGCGGAGGTGCCTAGATCGGCAGCACCAGCATGGTTGCCCCGAGGCGATGCACACTCGCGCCTGTGCCAAGCTTGAAACGCATCAGCCCGGCGCCCTCTTCGGAATTGATATCGCCCAGATCGATATAACGAATACCCTGCGCCCTAAGCGCGATCGAGACCTGCCAGAGCAGGAAGTTATGCGCCCCCGTCTTGCGCCCTTCCTCACCGGACCAGCCCAGTTGATAGGTCGCCGAGCGCCCATGGCACATCATGACAACCCCTGCCAGCCGCTCTCCCGCATCGGATTGCACCCCAAGAGAGAGCACCGATCCGGGCATCGCCATCTCCCATGCGGTGGTAAAGTCACGCGGCAAGGCCTTGTAACCACGTTTTTTTCTTTGCTGATGCTCGGCATCCAGAAGCCAAGCCGGATCTTCCTCCAGCGTGATCCGCATCCCCTTTCGTTCGGCCGAGGCCAAGCGGTTGCGCCATTTTCCGTCCAGAGAAGACCGCAGATTGGCCACATCCGGGCCCAAGGCCCAGAGCGCCTGATGGCGCGCGGTGACGATGGGGATCAGGCCACGCCCTGCAACCGGTGCCTCGGGCGTTGCGATAAACAGACCCGGCGCAAAACGCCGTGCGAGTGCCCGCAAAGCCCGTGCCCGATCCGCCTCGGAAACCCCCTTGGCAAAGACGGGCCCACGCCCGAGCCACCACAGACCGCGCCGTCCGATCACCTGCGCCAGCGCGATGCGCTCTTCCTTCAGCGAGAGCACCAAACGGGCCACACGCCGCCCCCCCGCCCGCGCAATCTCGCCATAGGCACCGAATTGCTGATAGGCAGGTGGATATGCAGCATTGAATGCCTGCAGAGCGGCATTCCACCCTTCGGCATCCAAGCGCGATTCTGTAACCGATATCCTGTTCATAGTCTCTGTTAAGCACAAATTCACCTAACGCGTGCTTAATGCCATCCGAACTCTCGAAAAAAGGGACCGGAAATGTCGAGCAAAATGAACCTGCCGGAGATACCGGCCCCGCGATATACGGTCTGGGCCGCAGCTATCATCGCCTGTGCGCTTTCTGCCATATGGTTGATCGGATTCACGATCTTTCATAATTTCTGGTGACTTATAGCGCAAACACACCTAGGGGGCGAGTTGCGCCAGACGTAGCCTCACACGTCCGATTTCTTTGATATTTCCCTTGATGGACCTCTGCCATGCTTGCACCGCTCACGCTGATGATGACTTGTGCCCTCTGCGCTCTTTCGACCGCGCCGGTATTTGCGGGCGGCATCGAGCGCACTGCCTTTTCGACTGGCCTCCTCTTCGAACAGGGGCGTGTCGTGCAATTCGAGCTGGGCGGCTTCCGGCCTGATGTCTCGGGGCGGCTTTCTCCGGCCTTCGGGCCGCTGGCGGGCACAGGATCGGGAGATATGACGACGGATTTCGGTCTCTGGACATTGGGCGCCAAGCTGCCTCTGGGGGACAGAACGGATCTGATGATCAGCTTCGATCATCCCTACGGGGCCGATGTCTCCTATCCGCGGACCGGCTCCGGCTATATTCTCGAGGGCTCCACCGCAACTCTGGATAGCAGCGCCCTGACCGGCGTTCTGCGTTACCGCCTGACCCCTGCCATCTCCGCCCTCGCAGGTATTCGCGTGGAACAGATGACAGGGATCGCCAATCTGAACCTTGCCCCGCCCAGCCTGCCGGGCGTCACCCTCGGCTATGATGTGGACGCCTCGCGCGAGACGGATATGGGGTACATCCTTGGGGTGGCTTGGGAAAAGCCCGAGATCGGCGCGCGCGTGGCGCTCACCTATCTCTCCTCGATCACGCATGACTTCGACGGGCGGGAAACCTATAGCACGCCCTATGGCAGCCAGACCGCCACCACGAGCTGGACGAGCGAGATCCCGCAATCGGTGCTCCTGGAAGCGCAAACCGGTATCGCCCCCGACACGCTTCTCTTCGGCACCATCCGCTGGACCGACTGGAGTGCGTTCTCGGTGGCTCCCGGCCTCTACCGCGCCACCGCCTTCAGCAGCGACGGTAGCAATCTCGTTGATCCGATCGAGGATACGGTGACCTATTCGCTCGGTCTCGGGCATCGTTTCACCGAAAGCTGGTCGGGCGCGGTGATCGCGACCTATGAACCCTCGAGCGGTAATATCGTGGGCAATCTCGGTCCGACCGATGGCTATCGAAGCCTCACGCTTGCCGCGACCTGGACCCATGAGGCCGTGTCGAGCAGCTTTGCACTGCGCTATGTCGAGATTGGCGGCGCCGACACACGCATCGCCGGGTTCGATGACAATTCCGGCTGGGGTGCGGGGATGCGGATCAGCTACCGTTTCTGAGCGCAAAACACCCGTGACCTCCGCCCCATAACCCGATAAAGCTGCAACCAAATGCAGACGGGGTGGGCATGCCGATGAGTTACAGATCACCGATCTACAAAACACAGGCCGAGTGGCTTTCGGCAAAGAACAAGCAGGTTCTGCTGTTTGCCATGTCGGGTCTGGGCAAGACCTATCTTTCGTCGATGCTCCGCGCGGCGGGCGGCTGGTTCCATTACTCCGTCGATTACCGGATCGGCACCCGCTATATGGGCGAGTATATCGCCGACAACTTCAAAAGCGAGGCGATGAAGGTCCCGTTCCTGCGTGAACTGCTGTTGCAAGATGCGGTCTATATCGCCTCCAACATCACATTCGACAATCTGGCGCCTCTCTCGACCTATCTGGGCAAACCCGGATCGCCGCAAAAGGGTGGTCTGCCCTTCGAGGAATACATGCTGCGCCAGAACCAGCATATGCGCGCCGAGACGGCGGCCCTGCTGGACACGACCCATTTCATTCGTCGCGCCCGCAGCATCTATAACATCCCGAATTTCATCTGTGATTCCGGTGGTTCGATCTGCGAGGTGGTCAACCCCGAGGATCCAAAGGACCCGATCCTGTCGGAGCTGTCCACCCACAATCTGATGGTCTGGATCGAGGGCTCTGACGCCCATACCGACGAGCTGGTGCGCCGTTTTGATCGTGCCCCCAAGCCCATGTATTACCAACCCCAGTTCCTCGAACGGAAATGGGTGGAATACCGTGTGGAGCGCGGCCTCAAGGAAGACGAGGTGAACCCTGATGATTTTGTCCGCTGGACCTACCGTCAGGCGCTCGAACACCGTCAGCCGCGCTACGACGCGATGGCGCGGAACTGGGGCATCACGCTGAAGGCCGAACAGGTGGCAACCGTGCGCGATGAACAGGACTTCACGCAGCTGATCGCCTCCGCCCTTCCCAAATAACCTGTTAGCACCTATCTGCTAAATCCCGCCAATACCCCTTTTCAGGATTAGACCAATGCCCATCACCCTCCCCGAAACGCTTCCCGCCTTTGACATCCTGTCGAAGGAAGGCGTCATGGTGATGAGCCCGGGGCGTGCGGCGACGCAGGACATCCGGCCCCTGCGGATCGGGCTCCTGAACCTGATGCCCAAGAAGATCCAGACCGAGAACCAGTTCGCGCGTCTGATCGGTGCGACGCCCCTGCAGATCGATTTCCAGCTGATCCGCATGAGCGAGCACCAGACCAAGAATACGGCGGCCGAACATATGGAGGCCTTCTACCGCCCCTTCGCCGAGGTCGAGGCCGCGGACGAGCGCTTTGACGGGCTGTTGATCACCGGTGCCCCGATAGAACATCTGCCCTTCGAGGAGGTCACCTATTGGGACGAGCTCCGCCGCGTCTTCGACTGGGCGCGGACCCATGTGTTTTCCACCTTCGGCGTCTGCTGGGGCGGCATGGCGATGGCCTATCACAACAACGGTGTTCCCAAACATATCCTGCCCAAGAAACAGTTCGGACTCTACCGCCACGACAATTGTGACCCGACCTCGGTATTCCTGCGCGGATTTTCCGATGACTGTCTGGTGCCCGTCTCGCGCTGGACCGAGATGCGCCGATCGGAGATGGAGGCCGCGGGGCTCAAGATGCTGCTCGACAGCCATGAAACCGGCCCTTGTCTTGTCGAGGACAGCGCTTCGCGCGCACTCTATGTGTTCAACCACTTCGAATATGACAGCACAACGCTGAAAGAAGAATATGATCGTGATCTGGCATCGGGGAAACCGGTTGCCCTTCCCGTGAATTATTATCCTGAGAACGACCCCAGCCGGATGCCTAAAAACCGTTGGCGCAGCCATGCCCATCTTCTTTACGGCAACTGGATCAACCAGATTTATCAGGATACCCCTTATGACCTTCGCGATATCGGCGCTTAAATATCCGCTTTTACTGGCGCTTTGCGCGGGGGTGGTGTCGGGCTGCACCGTGCTGAGGGCTGAACATCGCGAGGCGCGCGCAGAGGCCCGCTATCCGCCTACCGGCACGATGGTGACGCTGGCGGATGGCCCGCATGCCGGCCAGATCGTGCATGTGAAGGTCGAAGGTCCGGAAGATGCGCCCCAGATCGTGCTGATCCACGGCGCATCGGGCAGCCTGCGCGACATGACCTTCCGGCTGGCTCCCGCGCTTGTCGAGGACCACCGTCTCTTCATCGTCGACCGCCCCGGTTTCGGTTATTCGCAGCCGATGGAAGATGACAGCATTTTCCAGCAAGCCGCCGTGCTGCGACAGGCAGTGGACCAACTGGGCGCAAAGACCCCGATGGTTCTGGGCCATTCCTATGGCGGGGCCGTGGCGCTGGCATGGGCCACGCAAGCGCCCGACAGCCTCAGCTCTCTGGTGCTTCTGTCAGCGGCGTCCCAGACATGGGAGGGCGATCTGCCATGGCTTTACAAGCTGACAGCGCCGCCATTGGGCCAGACGCTTGCCGTGCCGCTGATCACCGCCTGGGCCCCCGAGAGCGCTGTGACATCCGCAGTCGAAGAGGTCTTCGAGCCCGAAGCGATGCCCGAAGGCTATATCGCGCATTTCGGCCCCGATATGACCCTGCGCCGCGTCACGATGCGGGCCAATGCACGCCAGCGAGCGCATCTGAAGGCCGAGATTGCGCAGATGGTCCCCGATTATGGCAAGGTGAGCGTGCCGGTCGAGCTGTTGCATGGCGATCAGGACACCACCGTGGGGCTAGAGATCCATTCGCGCCCTACGGCCCGCGCCCTGCCCCATGCGCGTCTGACTGTGCTCAAAGGTGCGGGCCATATGATCGAGCAGACCCGCGTGCCTGATGTGCTAGAGGCCATCAAGCGGCTCGAAAATTGACCCGCTGCTGCGCGGGTCAGGAAAACCTCGAGTTTTCATGATCTTCTTTGCGGCCTCTTGCTCCGTCTGCGCCGCTTTTGCATAGTAGGGTAACCCAGAGGAGAGCCCATGAGCGAGATCCCGCAGCCCGGAACGCAGCCAGTGCCCTTTATCGGCCAGATTACCGATTATCTCGAGAATGGCGCACCGCAGGAGATCCGTGACGCGATACGGTGGTGTGGCCCCAAGGATATGCTCAGCCCTTCCTACCCCTATAGGGTGGCGATGAAGGGCAAGGACTATGACAGGCATATGCAGGCGCTGCAGATCGAGCTCGTGAAAATGCATTACGGGCTGAAAGCCTCGGGCAAGCGGATGATAGTGCTTTTCGAGGGCCGCGATGCCGCCGGAAAAGGCAGCACGATCAAACGGGTTCAGGAAAACCTCAACCCGCGCTCGGCCTATGTCGTGGCGCTGCCCAAAGCCAATGACCGCGAGGCCTCGCAATGGTATTTCCAGCGCTATGTCGAGCGCATTCCCGCCAAGGGCGAGATCGCGCTTTTCGACCGCAGCTGGTATAACCGTGGCGTAGTCGAGAAGGTTTTCGATTTCTGCACACAGGCACAGCGCGAACATTTCTTCTACCAGCTTCCCGAATTCGAGAAGATGCTGGTCGATGACGGGATCATCCTTGTGAAGCTCTGGCTCAACGTGGACCGCGCCGAGCAGCTGCGCCGGTTCCTCGACCGCGAGAAAGACCCGCTGAAACAGTGGAAACTGAGCTGGATCGATGTCGAGGGCCTGCGTAAATGGGAGGCCTACTCGCAAGCGATCACCGAAACCCTGACACGCTCGGACAATCTGCATGCGCCCTGGACGATCATCCGCTCCGACGACAAGAAACGCGCGCGTATTGCCGCGATCCAGACGATTCTCAACGCGATCAGCTATCCCGGCAAGGATCGCGATGCTATAGGCGGGATCGATCCAACAATTTGCGGCGGGCTCGACATCCTGAATGTCTAAACAAGGCTATCATCACGGCGATCTGCGCCGAGCACTGGTGGAGGCGGCCCTACGCCTGATCGAGGAAAAAGGCCCCACGGGCTTTACGCTTTCGGAGGCGGCAAAGACCGCAGGTGTGACGCCTGCCGCCGTCTATCGCCATTTCGCCGGACGCGAGGATTTGATCACCGAATGCGCCCGTCAGGGGTTCCTGATTTTCGGCGATCTACTGGAACATGCCTGGAATCGCGGCAAACCATCGGCGCTGACCGCCTTCAGCGCGGTCGGCCGCGCCTATCTGGCTTTCGCCAAGCGCTACCCCGGCCATTATATGGCAATGTTCGAGAGCGGGCTCTCGCCGCAAACCTCCGATGTCGTGGGGCAAGTGGCGCTGAAGGCGCGTCAGGTAATGGATCAGGCAACCGAAGCCCTTTTGGCGCATATACCTGCCGAGCGCCGCCCGCCGGTTGCAATGGTCTCGGCCCATATCGCAGCGATGTCACACGGGGTTATCGAGCTGCATGCCCGTCCGCCCGCTGGCTCTTCAAGCCCCTACAGCCCCGAGGATCTCTTGGAAAGCGGCGTGGGGATCTACCTGCGCGGCTTGGGAATTCTGCCTCCCGACCGCTAACTGCCTCACCGCAAGAGAAAAGGCGCGCCTATGGCGCGCCTCCCAAGTCCGATTTCCGGAAAAAATCAGAACTTGTAGGATGCTTTCAGAGCAACCGTGGTGTTGTTGAAGTCTTGATCGGTACCGTCGAAATCGTCGGTATCGGCGTAGGAGACTTCGCCACCCACAACCCAGTTGTCGTTATACATGTAGTCGACGCCTGCGCTGATGGACGGTGCCCAGTCAGAATTGTCGTCTGCGTCGTAATAGGCGCCACCCAGGGTGCCGTAGTACAGCCACTGGCCATTTTTCACACCGGCGAGGGCTTTGATATGGCCCATGTTGTCATAGGTGTTCGCGTCGAGCGCGGAATAGTCGACTTCGCCACCAACGACATATTTGCCGAGGTCGTATTTGTAGCCAGCTTGAACGCCGAGTGAACCGCCACGGTCATCCGAGAAGTCGCCTTCCATGTTATTGTAGCCAACTTGTGCACCAGCATAGAAGCCGGTCCAGTTTGCTGCCGGCACAACGACCGGAGCGGGGGCTGCAACCGGAGCTGCTTCCACGACGGGTTGCGAATAGCCGCCAGCCATTGCTGCGCCGGCGCCTGCGATAAGTGCGGTCGAAACCAGAACCAGAGTTTTCATCGTAACTCTCCTTTATTGTTATCCTGAGGGCTGTCCCTCTCAAGCTCACCCGCCTCACATATACCTGCTGTCCAGAATTGCGAGAGGGGTCGCGTTCACAAGAAACGGCGCAACACGTGAGCGTGAATAGTTCCCGAAGATTACGCAAGGTAAGGAAATATATAAGTATTTTCTTAGAGATCCAGAAGTGAACTCATTCGTTCAGATGCTATTTCAGCCTCTTGCTTGATCACAAACGGCATTTTCCGAACGCCGGAAAAAAATTTGGAAAAAGCTGAAAAAAGCTGTTGCGCTCCCTCCGGCTTCTGGGTACATCCCCGCTACCCGATCGAAAGATGATCCAGTGCGGAGAGGTGCCGGAGCGGTCGAACGGGGCGGTCTCGAAAACCGTTGTGGGTGAAAGCCTACCCAGGGTTCGAATCCCTGTCTCTCCGCCATTTATCTCTGTTTTCATTGTATAATTTTAATGAAAACAGAGTTGGCTCAATAACCGACACATCAAAAGCCGAAGTGCTAGACGTGCTTGCTGTTTCCTTGCTGAGACCTTTTCTCGATACGCATACCAAGGCGTGCGCTTGGCGAGGGCGATAACGGCTTCACCCTTCAGCGCCTTTCGTCCCGTAGCTAGCGCGCCGTGAGGCACCCAGCGGTTCTTTCACACGACCGCCAGAGTTTGCCACGGTTCGCCTTTCCGGGTCTTAGGCCACATGTGATGCGAGCTTTTTTGACCACCGTCTTTTCAAACGTTTCAGTCTTCCGCAGCATCACCCCCATGCCACGCGCTTACGGGGCATCGGCAATAGAGCAGAACGAGCCGCATCCGCCCTATTGCCCATGCCCTGCCATCTCTCACGGGCTTACATTTCAAATGGCTAACAGGGTGACACCCGATACCAGCCAATCGGACCAGCGCCGTTTGGCTTGGGCCTGTTAGCTTGCGCGGCGCGTCAGGCTAGGCGACCGTGTCCCAGCCAATGGTGTAGTTCCGTGTGATCATCGGATGCCCTGATAAGGTCGCCCTGCGCCTCAACCTTGCGCAAGATGACCGGCTTGGCCGCCGAGCAGCTGATGGGACCGGCGGCTGGTGTCAGGACCGGCACGGACCGTGGCGAGAAGAGAACCGAGTGACTGGCGCAGCGAAATGGCTTCAGGGAAGGCGCTGGCAGACACGCGCAGGCGCCGGTCAGTTGCGCATAGCCCCCCTCCATGGATCCCCTCGAGCTCGCGGCATGTTTCATTTGACATGAATGTGGCCGAAGCCGCGTCTCTTTAGACGGGTTGCGCTTTGCGGGATATCTTCGCGGCGTCCCAAGCTTAGGCATATGTCGGTTCCAAAAAGTGCAGACCAGCCTCAGGCTCGGCGCTAGCACTTCGAACGCGACAAGGTTCTGCTTGACCTCGTCTTCGCTCCCCCATCAGCAAACTGTCGCGCCCCAGCGTCCCCCTTCCGGCTCTCGTCTATCAACTGTCATCGCCTTCGCACGGCCACATCAGCTCCCTGACCCGTTCCGGCATTCCCACAGCCAGTCCTCTCTCTTCCGAAAAAGAAATCTGCCAGACGGCCAAGGTCACACGGTGCGTTTTACCCCATGCTCAAGAGCAGAAATCCAATAATCTCCCGCAAAACGTTTTGATTCCATGATGAATTTCATCAAGAGCCGAAAGCCCGGAACCGCAGTCCGGTTTTCTGGTCCTACGGGCTCGTATCTGCTTGCACAGCCGAGCTGGCCAGGTCTTTGGCGCGCGTATTGCTCCGTCCCAATCCACTGGAAAACATAACACCCGTAACTTTTCCAGTTTTCGGGATGCGCCCCGTTTCAGCCACAATTGCGCCGCCAAGTTTCCTTTGACGCTCCGTAAGCCATAACGGACACAGAGCCAGAACGGTCTCGCGAAAGCTGAAGAACTCAGCCCCTTTTCGAGCGGAGTCTGTCCCATGCGTCTTGCGTCCACCCTTATCGGCACCACTGCGACCACTCTGCTGGCCGCCCTGCCCTTCAGTCTTCTCGGCGCGCCGCAAGAATCCGCTGACCGCGCAGCGATCCTTCTCTATAGCGATCCCGCGCTACCGACTGTCTTCCGCGAGGCACTGGGATCGGCCCTGAGCCAGCTTGCCAAAGGCGAGAAGGTTCTTTCCGTTCCCATGCAGGACGCGCCGCTCGACGGCGGCCAGATCCTCGTGCGTTACTCCTCGACCACTTTCAACAGCACTGTGATCAGCGGCTTTCTCAGCTGGGAAGACGCAACCGGCCATGGGGCAACCGGCCCGACGATCGGGCTCTCGGCAATGGACCGCGAAATCGGCGATGATTTGCTGCGCGATTTCGCAGCGGATCTTACGCAGAATTTCGACCTGCCTCTCTGAGGTCCATCCCTGACAGGGCCATCACTGGTCCCGCATCATCATGATCGGCTCCCCTGCTGGAGCCCGACCCTTTCCAACCCAGATCCCGCCAGAACATTCGCCCGAGATCGCCAGACCCTGCCAGTGAGGACCAGCCGATGTGTCTCCTTTGCCAATCCCTCAATCCTGCCGTAACCGGATATGACAGCCACGGGCTGACCAATCTCGAGAGCGGCACCGGCAGCTCCATGACCTCAGCCTCGCTGCCGACCTATACGCTTGATCAGGCCGCCAAACAGCTGACCAATGATTTCTGGACCTCGGTGGGGGCGCAGCAGCGCAGCTTCAGTGTCACGACAGGCGGCCAGCTGACGGTCAACCTGACCAAGCTCAGCGGCTTGGCCAAGACGACCGCGCTCGAGGCGCTCGAGGCCTGGGAACAGGTGACGGGGCTGACGTTCGTGCAAACCACAGGCACGGCCAGCATCACCTTCCAGACCTCGGCCTCGGGCGCCTATGCCACCTCCTCGACCAGCGGCAACACGATCCTCAGCTCGGTCGTGAACGTCAATAACAGCTGGCAGAATTACGGCGATTACTACCTTCAGACCTATATCCACGAGATCGGCCACGCGCTGGGTCTGGGCCATGCGGGCAGCTATAACGGCTCGGCCAATTTCGGCACCGATGCGGTCTTTGCCAATGACAGCTGGGCGATCTCGGTGATGTCCTATTTCGACCAGCTCGAAAACCCCAACAGCACCTTCAGCTATGCTTTCGTAGCCACCCCGATGCTGGCCGATATCGTGGCCATCCAGACCCTTTACGGCAGCTCGACCACGGTCAATACCGGCAATACGGTCTATGGCGACAGCACCTCGCTCAGCCAGACGGGGATGGATCTGAAAGATGGCTGGGCGGTCTGCCTCTATGACAATGGTGGCACCGACACGATCAACCTCTCCTCGCGCAGCGCCAACCAGCGCATCGACCTCAATGCAGAGACCTATTCCGATATCGAGGGCAAGACCGGAAACCTGTCCATCGCGCGCGGCACCATCATCGAGAATGCGGTCACGGGTTCGGGCAATGACACGGTAACCGGAAATACGGCCGATAACCTGATCATCACCGGCGCGGGCAATGACGCGATCTATGCCGGAGCGGGCAATGATACGCTGGTAGGTGGCGCGGGCAGCGACACGCTGGTGGGCGGCAGCGGTGCCGATGTGTTTTCCTACACCGCGGTGACGGATGCAGGCGACCGGATCGCAGATTTCTCCGGCACGGATGGCGACCGGATCGATGTCTCCGCCCTTCTTGATTCCGTAGGCTATACCGGCAGCGATGCCGTGGCCGACGGTTTGCTCTATCTTAGCGCGACCTCCGGCGGCTCGAACCTGATCTTCGACCCTTATGGCACAGGCGCGGGCGGCACCGTGACCCTGGCGTTCCTCGCAGGCGTCTCGGCCAGCACCCCTGTTTCGGGCATTCTCGACGGCACTGCAGGCGGTGCGGGCGGCAGCGGGTCGGGGCTCGATACGGTCTATAGCTATACCAATGCCGATGTTCTGGGATGGGCGCGCACCGGCTACACGATCACCGATCTCGATGGCGGTTCCGACACGCTCGATTTCAGCGCCTATACCGGCATAATCAAACTCGACCTCGCCAGCGGTGCCGTCAGCAAGATCGGCGCACGCAGCCTGACGCTGGATGCCAGCGCCCAGATCGAGAATGCGGTTCTCGGCGCAGGACGCGATCAGGCCTATGGAAATGAGGCAGACAACACCATCGACGGGCGTGCGGGCAATGACAAGATCTACGGTATGAGCGGCGATGACAGCCTGCTTGGCGGGGCTGGCAATGACATGCTCTATGGCGGCGAGGGCACGGATTCGCTTCTGGGCGAGACGGGCAACGACCAGCTCTATGGCGAGGCCGGTGATGACCTGATCGATGGCGGCGAGGGCAACAACCGGCTTTATGCAGGGATCGGCAATGACGTGGTCTATGCCGGTGCAGGAAATGATCTCGCCTATGGCGATGCGGGCGACGACTATATCGACGCGGGCGACGGCACTAACCGCCTCTATGCGGGCGACGGCAATGATACCGTCTATGCCGGTGCTGGGGCCGACAAGATCTATGCCGATCTCGGTGATGACCTGATTGACGCAGGCGATGGCAATAACATGATCTATGCCGGTGCTGGCAATGACATCGTGACCGCAGGCGATGGCAATGACCGTATCGATGCCGGTGCGGGAGATGACGTGATCAATGCCGGTGACGGTCGTAACAACATTGCGGGTGGCGCAGGGATCGACATCATCTTCTCGGGCAGCGGCAAGGACCAGCTGAAAGGCGATGCCGGTGACGATCTCCTCGATAGCGGCGCGGAGAGCGATATGCTCAAGGGCGGCAATGGCAATGACATCCTTTTTGCCGGTGACGGCGATGACCGCGCCTATGGCGATAATGATGATGACCAGATCGATGGCGGCGCAGGGAATGACCTGCTCAGCGGCGGCAACGGGCATGACACATTGGCGGGCGGCGAAGGCGATGACCGTGTCAATGGCGATGCGGGCGATGACCTGATCTATGGCGGGGCGGGTGATGACCGCCTGTCCGGACTTGACGGGGCCGACACCATCCTTGGCGATGACGGCGCCGATATCCTGACCGGTCTGCAGGGCAATGACAGCCTCTCGGGTGGGGCGGGTGATGACCGTCTTGATGGCGGCACCGAGGATGATGTGCTTGATGGCGGAGACGGGATCGACAAGCTGGCCGGTGGCACCGGCAATGACACCCTGCTGGGCGGTGCCGGTGCGGATGATCTCAATGGCGGCGCGGGTGATGATATTCTGACCGGCGGTCTGGGGGCAGACATCCTGCGCGGGGGGGCGGGCGCCGATACCTTTGCCTTCACCGATCTCGGCGATGCCGGTGATCTGGTTGCAGATTTTTCGATCCGCTTGGGCGACAAGATCGATATCTCCTATATTCTCGCAGATCTCGGCTTCGGTCTGGACGATGCCGTGTCCGGCGGAGTGGTCTCGCTGACCGCGATCAATGCCAGCACCTGCTATCTCGATATCGACACCGATGGTGCAGCAGGCAGTGGCGATGCGATCCACCTGGCCACGCTGCGCGGTCTCTCGGCAGCAACCGAGATCGACAGCAGCTGGTTCGTCTGAAATCTGAAGTGACGAGGGCGCGCCACAGGAGTGGCCCGCCCCGCCTGCGCTCTTCCGGATGGAGACGCCCCGCGTATTCCGCCAAAGATGTCGCGTCTCGCCCTATCCATGCCGCACATGACTGCGACAGCATGGCGCAGGCTGACAGGCTCTCGGGATAGTCCGTCTGTCGCGAGAGGTGCATGATGTTTTCTGTGCTTGGTAGCATCTGGGCCCTCTTGCTCGGGACCCTTCTCATCATGCTCGGAAACGGCATGCAGTTTACCCTGATCGGCCTGCGCGGGGATCTCGAGGGGTTTACCGCAAGCGCGCTGGCGATCATTACCTCGGGCTATTATGTGGGCTTCCTTCTGGGTGCCTACCAGACACCGCAGCTGATCCGGCGCGTGGGCCATGTACGGGTCTTTGCCGCTTTGGGCAGCTTCATGTCAGCCGGTCTGATCGCGCTGCCGCTCATCCCCGAGACATGGGCATGGACCGGCCTGCGTCTGGTCATCGGCTTTTGCATGTCGGGGGTCTATGTCTCTGCGGAAAGCTGGCTTAATCACGCTTCTACCAACACCACGCGGGGCAAGGTGCTGTCGGCCTATATGATGGCCCAGACGCTCGGGATCATCGGCGCGCAATGGCTGCTGACCTTGGGCGATGCACAGCAGGCCACGTTGTTTATCGTCGCCTCGATCCTCGTCTCCCTCTCCTTCGGTCCGATCCTGCTCTCGGTCGCCCCGACCCCTGTCGTCACGGTCACGCGGCCGATGTCGCTCAAGGCGCTTTTCCGCCATGCGCCGCTCGCCACGATCGGGATCTTCCTGCTGGGCGGGATCTACGCCACGCAATCGGGGATGGGGGCCGTCTTCGGCGTCCAGATCGGGCTTTCAACCGAGCAGATCGCGCTCTTCGTGGCAATGATCTTTGCGGGCGCGTTGCTTCTGCAATATCCGATCGGCTGGCTCTCCGATATGATGGACCGGCGCAAGCTGATCCTTGGCACAGCCCTGCTCGGGGCGGTGGCCTGCGCGCTCGGATTCCTGAGTGGCGGCAGCCAGGCACTGCTGCTTCTGTCGGCTTTCCTTGGTGGCGGGGTGACGACCCCTCTCTACTCGCTGTTTCTTGCCTATACCAACGATGACCTGCCGCCAGATGACATGCCCGCAGCCTCGGGAGGGCTGGTCTTTGTCTTCGGGATCGGCGCGGTGGGCGGGCCGCTGATCAGCGGCTGGGCCATGCAGGCAATCGGCCCGCAAGGGTTCTGGCTCTTTCTGTCGGCGACTTTTGCCCTGATCGTGCTCTATGCGCTGTTCCGCATGACACAGCGTCCGCCGATCAGGGTCGAGAACACAGAGAGCTATCTCAACGTCCTGCCCTCCACCTCGCCCGTTGCCGTGGAAGCTGCAACGGCATGGGCAGTCGAGCAGGCCGAGGAGGACGCGCCCGACAAGGCCTAGCCAGACACTCCCCCCGAACCACGGCGCGAGGACGCACGTGCCTGCAGCCCGTCCAGCGCATCGCTGTTGCGCCGCCCCCAGTCATAGACGGTCTCGACCAGATCCACAAAACGGTGTCCCAGCGGCGTCAGGCTGTAGCTGACGGCGGGCGGCACGACAGCTTCGACATGACGCGCGATCAGGCCGCTCTCTTCCATGTCGCGCAGGGTCTGGATCATCATCTTCTTGGAAATCCCGGGCAGGCTACGCTGCAGCGCACCGCTACGCGCCTGACCGTCATGAACGGCGTGCAGCGTATGCAGGATCATGCTTGTCCATTTGGTCGAGAAGATCTCGAGCACCCTTCTGGGTGCGCAATCCTCACGCCATTCCCGATCTTTGCTGCCCGCCTGCATGGTTACCTCTTGGTGCCTACGTTCCAATTCGGTGCCGTCTAGCGGCGGCACGATCGCGTGTCTAGGTAGCACAAAGTCGAAAGAAAAGGAGAGCAAGACATGACCAGACGCGCCCTCGTCGTCGGAGTGACCGGCATCCAAGGCACTGCAATCGCCGAACAGCTCATGAGGGAGGGGTTCGAGGTGTTCGGCCTCGCCCGTCGCCCGAACACAACAACCGGCGTAACGCCGGTTGCCGCCGATCTGCTTGACCCCGAAGCACTTGCGCACGCACTCGACGGGATTGCCCCCACCCATGTCTTCCTGACCACATGGCTGCGAATGGAGAGCGAAGCCGAGAATATCCGCGTCAATGCTCAGATGCTGAACAATCTCTTTGCGGCTCTCCGGCCCCAGAAAAGTGTCGAGCATGTCGCCCTCGTGACCGGTCTCAAACATTATCTCGGCCCGTTCGAGGCCTATGGACAGGGTACGCTGCCCAAAACGCCCTTCCGCGAGGAACAGGGCCGGCCGGATGTGGAAAACTTTTACTACGCACAGGAAGACGCGCTATTCGAGGCCGCAGAGCGTGATGGGTTCACCTGGAGCGTCCATCGCCCGCATACCGTGATCGGTAAGGCCGTGGGCAATGCCATGAATATGGGCCAGACACTGGCGGTTTATGCCACGATCTGCCGCGAGACCGGGCGTCCGTTCCGCTTCCCCGGCTCGCAGGTCCAATGGGAGGGGCTCACCGATATGACCGATGCCCGCCAGCTTGCGGCTCAAACGATCTGGGCGGCAACGTCCCCGCAGGCGCATGACACGGCGTTCAACATCGTCAACGGAGATGTCTTCCGCTGGAACTGGATGTGGCACCGGATCGCCGAGTGGTTCGGCATCGAGGCGGTGGAGTTCGACGGCACATCCCGTCCGCTGGAAGAGCAGATGGCCGAAGACAGCGAGATCTGGGCAGGGATTGCCGAAAAATACGGTCTTGCGGAGCGCGATCTGGACCGACTCGCCTCGCCTTGGCACACCGATGCCGATCTCGGTCGACCGATCGAGGTCGTCACGGATATGTCCCGAAGCCGCAAACTGGGCTTCACGGGCTACATCGCCACGGATGACGCCTTCTTTGACCTCTTCGAGAGGCTCGTTGCGGAGCGGATCATCCCCGCCAAATAAGGTCGCAGGCGCTTGCGGAAGGGACTCCCTCTCCTGCAGGCGCCTGTCGCATCCAGAGAGTTTGCCGGGGCATGGGCCCGCACCCCGCCCCAGCCTGCCGATATCTCCAAGAAATATTTCACATTCTTCTGATTAAATATCAAATACTTATCACCTCCATGCGAGTCTGTGTGAGATTTTGTGAAACTAATTCTTATGGGGGTCGTGACTTCGGCACATTCAACGGAGGAGAAACCCGAAATGAAAACCCTGACCCTCGCAGCTCTCGCCATCGCAACTGCCGGTATCGCCCATGCCGACAACCACATGACGCCGATGGTCATGGCATCGGACCAGTCGGTCGCCAATGGCATCGCGAGCGCAGAGAAGATCATGGCACCCGAAAACGGCTGGCTCGTTGTGCACCGGACCGATGCCGACATGAAGCCCGGTCCCGTTGTCGGCTATGCACCGCTGCGCGCGGGCGAGAACATGGATGTTCCGGCCATCCTGACCGAAGCCGTGGAGCCGGGCGATATGCTGATGCTTATGGTCCATAGCGAAGCCGGTGGCATGCAGACCGGCGCCTTCGAATACACGCTCGGTGCCAAGGAAGACGGCCCGATCAAGGTCGATGACAAGCTGGTAATGCAAACTATCACGGCCCAGTAAGGCATCGCCGGTAACGGCTTTTGAGATGTAGCCAGTGAGCCGCCTTCCGCCATGTGCCGGAGGGCGGCATGTTTGCTATAGGCTAGGGACGGTTCAAGCGACAGGCCCGATACAACTCGGCACCGGAAACCATCATCAGCCCGAACGCCGCAACCCAAAAGACCCACATCCCTATTGCGGTAAAGAGCACCGCGCAGACGATACCCCCGAGCGTGAACGCGGCGAGCGTGACGCTGTGCAGACGGAGTTTGGGCAGCGCTGCCTTGCGCGCCTGTGCATCCCCCAATAACGCCGCCAGTTCGATCCCGATATCGGTTGCCATGCCCGAGACATGTGTGCTGCGCACCTTTGCTTTGGAGATCATCGTCGTCACCGCGTTCTGCAGGCCCATGACGAAGCTGAGCAGCAGGATCGTCGCCAGCTGGAGCGGCGTCTGGCCAAAGGCAAGCAAGGCGGCCCCGAGCGCCGCCACAATAATCCCTTCGACCCCGATCCCCAGCGCATAGATGGATCTCACACCGCGCTTTTCGCCCGCGGCGATCATCAATGCGGCCACCATCGCGCCCGCGATGAAGGCCGACACATAGACCGCCAGCAAGAGGCCGACCCCGGGATGCCCGGTCGCGATCTCGTCCGCCATAGCGGAGACATTGCCAGTCATATTTGCCGTAAACGAGCCCACGATAATGAACCCGACCGCATTCAATCCGCCCGCCACAAACGACAGCACCCCCGCCAGACTGATATCGATCGCTTCCGTGCGTTCCTCACCGACCCGAATAAGCATCGCCCCACCCGTCCTGACTGGCCGCAGCATAGCCGCCCTGTCACGAATGGCAAACCTCTCCCCAAGACTCTCCCCTCGGTGCCACCCCGCTCCAAAAAAGAGGGGCAGACCGCGCGGTCCGCCCCTCTCTTCCGCATCATGCGGCTATACAACTGATTTCAGAAAGAAATTACCTTATGCGTCCCGACATCGGGCAAATGCTCGTCCTTCATATTGGCCTTTGCGATCTCGATCCCGAATTTGAGCGCGCTACTGCTTGACCCCCAGAGTGCGGCCTCGCGCAGCGTCATCCGCAGCAGCGTGATATTCGGATCCTCCTTGCCCCCCTCGAACCAGGCCGCCGCAATCGGGCTCCACAGTTCTTCGAGTTTCTGCGGCGCATTCACTTCGGAGAGCATACCGCTCAGGCAGGCCTGAAAGTCCTGATCGCCGCCCATCAGACAGAAATGCGCCATCGCATCGGGCGGCAGCTGTTTCACCAGATCCGTTTCCTTCGAGGTGATAAACCAGATCTCGCCCGCATCCCAATCAGGATAATGGGTCATCGGCTGCATGTGCTGGGTGGATCCCTGAACCCCGAGCATCCCTGCCCGAAGCGCTTTGGCCTGTTTGATCAGGGTCTCTTTCGGGTCTTTCTCCAGATCTTTGTAAACGCTCATAACGATCCTCCTCGGTCTGATCTCTTGGTGCCACAACGCATCCTTGGCGGAAGCGTTCCTTGCCACATGATCCGGAAGAGAGATCGCAGCCGGTAGACGACGCAGAGATGCCATGCAAAAGGGGCAGACCTGTGGCCTGCCCCTCGTTTGCGAACGGATAGCGAACGGCGGCTGTCGCGCCTGTTCAATCGTCCTTCTTATCGACCGGATGATCGGTCTCGACCGGTTTCGTTTTGCTTGGACCGCTGCGGTAACCGAAGCTTTTCCTGCCAGTATTCTTCTTGCCGGGTTGGCTGAGGAATTCTTTCAGATCAAGCTGCTTTTTGGTGGGCGAATATCCCATCGCGATCCTCCTCGAGAGACCAGAGCGGAGCTGGCCGGTTGGAACAGCCCTGATAAGGACTATTCATTCCCGTCACGCGCCAATCGTGCGGCCTTGAGGCGCGCCGTTTTCTCGGCGCGCTCCTTGGCCTCAGCCTCCTGCATGAGCCTGAACTCGGGGGCGGTCTTTTCCGCGCGCTTTTCAGGCTTGAAAGCCTTCTGCGCCGAAAGTTTCTGCGTCCCGAGGCGCTTCGTCCCGGAGGCCGAATCCCGAGAGATCTGCGTTACGAAATCAGTCAGCAGACGGCTCAAGCAATCGCCAGATTGCTGGCCGATACGCGACCGTCACGACCCTGTTCGGTGTCGAAGGTCACTTTCTGACCATCATCAACGCGGTTGATACCGGCGCGCTCAAGCGCGGAGATATGAAGAAAGATATCGGTCCCGCCATTTTCGGGCTCGATAAAACCGAAACCCTTAGTTGCGTTGAACCATTTCACGGTGCCATTGGCCATATCCGTAAACTCCTGAATTATGCTGCCCGCGACATGCGACAACCCGGCAAAAATCGATCCAAGTCGATCACCGAGGCCGGACGAGCCGGCGGCAGAAATTCGAAGAGAAAAGCCTAAGCATGCCTTATATGGACCGCCTACAGGTAGATAGCAAGGAATTTCTGGAAAACGCGCGAAAATAAATTTCTATAAAATTGCGGATTTTATAATTTCATTATCGGATCGCTCGTCTAGCGTCCCTCTGCCCGCACGAAACCCTGCCCCTGTTCCCGATCCGTCATCATAGGAAAACGCCATAACCGCGCGTTCGCGGTTACAGCGCCTGTCCCGGCCATTGATGCGCGGGGCATCCTTTATCCGACCGCGACATCCATCCGCGCGAGGGCATTCGCGAAAGCCTGCATCTGGTCTTCGGCCCAGTAGCGGATATCTTGTTTCTCGACCATCATACGGTTGGCCTTCATCCGGCCACGGCGCTCCTCCTCGGGCATCTCGAGAGCAAAATGGATCGCGCTATCCATGGATTTATGCGAGAACGGGTTGGTCGGAACGGCGGCTGCCAGCTCGACGGCGGCGCCCGCGAATTCGGACAGGACCAGCACCCCGTCCCCATCGGTGCGGGCCGTGACATATTCCTTGCACACAAGGTTCATCCCGTCAGCCAGCGGCGTGATCCAAGCCACATCCGCCGCGCGGTAATAGGCCACGAGATCCCTGAACGGCACGGGGCGCGAGATCAGGGCGATGGGCTGCCACTCGAACGAGCCGTAGCGCCCGTTGATCCTGCCAGCAATGGCCTCGAGCTGTTCCTGTATCTCGAAATAGGCCGTCATATTGGCATTGGCGGCGACCGAGACATGCATAAGACGCACCTTGCCGCGCAGCTCGGGATGGGTTTCCAGCAGCCGCTCGTAGCTCTCCAGCTGCTCGATCCCGCCCTTGGTATAATCGGTGCGCCCGACCGAGAGCATCAGCTTGGCATCGCCCTTCTCGGCCCTGATCTCCTGAACCTTGGCCTCCGTTTCAGCACTCCGCGCCAGATCTTGGATATATCCGGTATCGACACCCACGGGGCTTGCCTGCAGACGGATACTGCGCCCCTCGTATTCGAGTTCGGTGACGACCGACTGCTCGGATAGCGCCGAGGTCTGCGCGTTCATCTCGGGCTTTACCTTCTCCCGTTTGACCGGCTCGACCTCCAGAAGCGAGCGCGCGGCGGAGACGAAATTATTCACATAGCGCGGGATATGGAAGCCCACCACATCACAGGCCAGAAGGCTCTCGAGGATTTCCTTGCGCCACGGCAGGACATTGAAAATATCGGCGCTGGGGAATGGCGTGTGATGGAAGAAGCTGATCTTCACATCGGGGCGGAGGGTGCGCAGATAGCCGGGCACGAGCCAGAGATTGTAATCATGCACCCAGACCACGGCACCAGGGGCCGCCTCGGCGGCAGCGGCCTCGGCAAAGGCCCAGTTCACCTCGCGGAATGTCGGCCAGTCGACAGGGTCGTAGCTGTAACGCTCCTTGAACCCGTGCAGGATCGGCCAGAACGCCTCTTTCGAGGAGACGTGGTAAAAGCTCGAGACCTGTTCCTTGGTCAGCGGAAGACGCGAGACGGTGTATTTGCCATGCGGATCATCGATCTCGATGATCCGCTCGAAATCGGGCCGCTCCGGATCGACGGCTTCCTTCCATGCAACCCATGCGCCCTTGTCGACACGCCCGAAGAAGCTTTTGAGCGTCGGCACGATCCCGTTGGGTGATTTGTTCTCGCGATATTCGATTTTGCCATCCACCTCGACTTCTTCATAGGGCTGGCGGTGATAGACGATAACAAGATCCGAGGACATATCAGGCTCCTTTCGGGGCGTCGTGAAGGTCGAGCGCGTTGATGGCTTCCATGATGCCACCCGCGCCATGGGCTTTGGCGGAATAAACGGTCTCGCAGCCGGTCACTCCAGCCATGAGCGCGGCCTCCGAATTGCCGACGGCAACCGCATTCAGGCCGCAGACCAGCATGGACAGGTCGTTGAGCGTATCGCCGGCGCAGAGCACGCGCGCGGGCGGAATGCCGAGATGCTCGACCAGCCGCCGGATCGATGGCCCTTTGGAGATGCCTTTTGGCAGGACGTCGAAATATCTATTGTCGGAAATCAGCCAGTCATGACCCATCCGGCTCACCTTGTCCTTGGCACTTTCGTCAAAGGTCTCAGGGGCGAGATCATAGCTCACACGGTAGCGGAAGGCCGTCGGCTGGAGCGTCAGACCGGGATGGCCCTCCAGCGCCGCACGCACATGCGGCCCCGCATCGTTCCAGATCGCGGCGATATCTTCCTCGAGCACCGGGATCGGCTCGACATGGCCATCCTCGTGCACCCGCGCGATCGTGGTGCCGACATCGCCCACGACATATTCGGGCCAGGGCAGACCGCGCTCGCGACACATCTCCATGATGAATTCCGGATCACGTCCGGTGACGAAAATCAGCCCGACACTGTCGCGGTTTTCCTCGATCCATCGGTAGAGCGTCGCGCGCTCCTGCTCGGCCCCACCCAGAAAGGTGCCATCCAGATCGGTGGCAAGGGTGAAGCGGCGTGCGGCAATGGACGGGCGGGGGGACATATGTACGTTCATCTCAAACGTCTCCGAATTGTAGCGGCATATCTGGCGAAGGATGGGCGAAGGACAGGTTGAGCGCATTCGGCTCGGCCTCGATCGGGCGGGCCCATAGCTCGGCAAAGGCCTCCCGCAGGTCGGCGCCCTTGTGCAGCACCGCATTCACGGTCTCACAGATCGGCATCGGCACCCCGATGCGATGTGCCAGATCGGTCACCGAGACGGCGTTCACCTCCCCCTCGACCACGATATCGCGTCCCTCAAAACAGGAAGGGCGCGGTGTGCCCTGCCCCAGCTGGAACCCGAGCGACATATTGCGCGAGGTGGTCGAGCTGCAGGTCAGCGTCAGATCGCCTGCGCCGGACAGCCCCGTCACGGTCTCGCGTTTGCCCCCAAGCGCCTCGGCCAGCGCCTTCATTTCGTAAATCCCGCGGGTGATGAGCGCGGCGCGTGTGTTCTCGGCAAAGCCCGCGCCCGACATCATGCCGCAGGCGATCGCAATCACGTTCTTGACCGCGCCGCCCACCTCGACGCCCACCAGATCATCCGAGACATAGGGCCGGAACCCGCCTCCCGAAAGCGACATGGCCAGCCGGACGGCAGGGCTTTTCTCGGGGTTCAGGCGGTCCGCATAGGAGAAGAGAAACGCCACAGTTGCGGCGGTCGGATGGTCGAGCGCGGTCTCCGCAGCAAAGGTCGGGCCGGAGACGGCGCCCACCGGATGGCCGGGAAGCTCCTCACTCACGACCTCGGACAACAGATAGCCACTGCGGCGCTCCACCCCCTTGCAGGCCAGCGCGATCGGCGCCCCCTCGGGCAGGTGCGGGCGCATCGCTTGACACATATTGCGCAGCGTCGAGGAGGGCGTGACCACCAGAACGGTCTCCGCGCCGTCAAGCGCCCGCTCCAGATCGCTTGTGGCCTCGATCCCGCTCGGAAGTATGATGCCCCTGAGATACTGCCTGTTTTCGGATGCGCCGTTGATTTCCTCGGTAAGCTCGGGGCGGCGGGCCCAGAGGCGAACCTGATGGCCGTTGCGGGCGAGGACGGAGGCAAGTGCGGTTCCCCAACTTCCCGCGCCCAGAACGGCAATCCGTTCATAGGGGCGCGAGGGAGGATGTGATGTGGACACCGGTTCGGAATCCTTCATGGACGGAGCTCCTTTCAGGGGGCTCTGGACTGGTTCATACATGGCCATGCGCGCCCACACGCCGAAACCGGCGACCGTGACATAGGGCGGAAGATACTGCAGACAGTATCGCGCTCACGCGGGTCCGCGCGAAAGGCAATCAGGAGAAACTCAACCGACGCCGGCGCGGAACAGGTCTGTCACCAACCCTGTCCTAAATGGTAGAAGCGCAGCGCAGCCTGTCAACCGCGATTGCCGCGCTGCAGAAGAACTTTTTGATCAGAAAGAACAGGAAAGCTCCGGTTTGCAAGGTCTGACAGCGCGTTACAGGAGATGGCCAAGGCGCTTAAAAAGAAGGCATAGCGGGCAAGCGTGAGCTGGAAGCTGCGCAGACGCCTTGATTACCCATAACCATGATACTTCGCCTAGAAAATTCTGGACGAAGACGCGATGCGCAGGTGAATCTTCCGGAATTGATCAAAGATAGCACCTCGGGCCATCGAGCCTGTCGGAACGCATCCCCATACCGCACGACCGGCAACGAATGGCAGAAAACGATCACGCCTCCAATTCGGCATCCCAGTAAAGGAAGTCCATCCAGCTCTTGTGAAGATGGCCCGGCGGGAAACGGCGCCCGACGCGAAGCATGTCCTCGGAGCTGGGTCGCTTTGGCAGGCGGCGCAACTTCAGCCCGCAGCGCGAGAGCGGCTTGTTGGCCTTTCTAAGATTACAGGGCGAACAGGCCGCCACCACGTTTTCCCAGCTGGTCACCCCGCCCCGCGAGCGCGGGATCACATGATCGAAGGTGAGGTGGTCCTTGCAACCGCAATACTGGCACTCGAACTCGTCCCTCAGAAAAAGATTAAAGCGCGTGAAGGCCACGCGCTTTCTGGGTTGGACGAATTCTTTCAGCACCACAACAGAGGGGAGACGTATCTCGGCACGCTGGCTTCGCACCACCTCTTCGTATTCGGCGAGTATGGTCACCCTATCGAGACAGACCGCCTTGATTGCCTCCTGCCACGGCCAGAGGGAAAGCGGATAGTAGCTCAGGGGCCGGAAGTCCGCATTGAGCACAAGCGCCGGATGACGGCGCAGCGACGCGGCCTCCCGTGTGAAATAATGCCTGAAATCCGTCCTGTCTGCGTGGTCCAGCATAAGTCACTCCATTCTCGCGCGGCGGGGCATGTCCGAAACATGTCCAGGGGCGCAGGGGAGCGCCCCAGCCGATATCCTGACTATATATGGCGTTCGGATTCTGACAAGCCTCTTGATCTGGTCGGAGTTTCACGATGCGCCTCGGTCGTAAGAACCGATAACAGGTCCGCACGACAGAGCCATGACAGCTCGCGACCTGCCTGTTATTTCGGCAGATGCGTGTTCAGGAAGCCCAGTGCGGCCGAAAGACCGTCCGGAGCGATTCCGTGACCGGTGCCTTTCTCGACATGGGCATAGACCTCGAACCCGTTCTCCACGAGCGCCTGCCCTGCCTCGGACATACACGAGAACGGCACGACCTCATCGGCATCGCCATGACACAACAGCACGGGCGGGCGCGAGACCACATCGGCCGCCAGCAGCTCGGGGCGGATCAGGCGGCCCGAAAAGCCCACCACCGCGCCCACCGGCACGGCGCGGCGCGGCGTGACCTGCAGCGTCATCATCGTGCCCTGGCTGAACCCGATGATCGCCATCGCGCTGGCCGGCAGGCCGGTCTCTTCCAGCACCCCGTCAAGGAAGGCGTTGAGGTCGGCCTCGGAGGCCTCCATACCTGCCATCGCCTGTGCCTCGGTCGAGCCATCAAAGCGCGGAATGGGGAACCATTGCCGGCCAAAGGGCGAGGCCGCGCAGCTCTCGGGCGCATCGGGCGCGATGAACAGCGTGTCGGGCAGATGCTCGCCCAAAGGGTCCGCGAGCCCCAGCAGATCGGCACCATCGGCGCCATAGCCATGCAGGAGCACCACCACCGATTTCGTCTCGCCAGATTTCGGACCCTTGCGGCCCTGTTTCAATTCGCGCGTCATGGTGACACCCCTTCCCGTTTTTTCTGATGGGCATAATAGGCCCAGAGCCCGCGGGCCGCCACCGCCCGCCACGGCGCCCAACGGGCGGCCATCTCGCGGAACGGGCGCGGCTTCGGGCGCTCCGGCAGATCAAACAGCATTCGGGCGGCTTCCGCCAGTGCCAGATCATCGGGCGCGAACACATCGGCGCGGCCCATTGCGAACATCAGATAGATCTCCACGGTCCAGCGCCCGATCCCAGGAACCGGCAGGAGCGTGTCGAAAATCGCCTCGTCGGACATGGCACCGAAGGCCTCGAAATCCACATCCGATTGCGCGAGCGCCTGCATGTAGCGGATCTTCGGGCGCGAGAAGCCGCAGGCGCGCAGATCCTCGGGCGCGGCCTGCGCAATCGCGCGGCGCCCGCCCAGCCCTGCCGCCTCGAGCTTTGCCCTGATCGCATTGGCCGAGGCCACCGAGACCTGCTGGCCCAGAATGGCATCGCGCAGCGCCTCGAAGCCCGCGAGGCGGCGGCGCAGCGGCCACGGGCCTGTCAGATCAAGCACATGGGCAAAACGCGGCTCGATACGGGCCAGATAGGCGGCCCCTTCGGCCACGTCCTCGGCGGTGGTGATGATCCTCATCTGCATGATCCGAGCTTGACCGAAATGAAGCCCGCTTGCCAGCCCCGAAAACCCGCCTTAACCATAGGCGCATGAACAGCACCCTTCCCCAAGCGCGCGACCGCCGCAACACGCTCATTCTGGTTCTGGCCCAAGCCATTCTTGGCGCGCAGATGCCGATGATCTTCACCATTGGCGGGTTGGCGGGGCAGATGCTCTCGCCCAATGCCTGTCTGGCCACCCTGCCCCTGTCCTTCATCATTCTGGGGTCGGTGCTCACAGCACAGCCGCTGTCACGTTTCATGGGGCGGCACGGGCGCAGGCGAGGCTTCATCCTTGCCAATATCGCGGGGGCTCTGGGCGCTGCGATCTGTGCGGGCGGGCTCTACTGGGGCAGTTTCACGCTCTTTACCTTTGGCGCGCTCTTCACCGGCATCTATATGTCCTCGCAGGGCTTCTACCGTTTTGCCGCAACCGATACCGCCTCGCCCGAATTTGCCCCAAAGGCGATTAGCTATGTGATGGCGGGCGGGCTGGTGGCGGCTCTTCTGGGGCCGCAACTGGTCAAGCTGACCGCGCAGGCTACGCTCGTGCCATTCATGGCAACCTATCTGGTGATCATCGCGCTCAACGCGATCGGACCGGTGCTGTTCAGCTTCCTCGATATTCCGCGCCCCGACCAGCACGCCCAAGCCACAGCCCCCAAGGGACGCGGCAAGATGGCACTCCTGCGCGACCCGACGATCACCGTCTCGATCATCTGCGCTATGGTCTCCTATGCGTTGATGAACCTCGTGATGACTTCCTCGCCGCTAGCGGTGGTGGGTTGTGGCTTTACCCCAAATAACGCCGCCGATATCGTTTCGGCGCATGTGCTGGCGATGTATATTCCCTCCTTCTTCACCGGCCATCTGATCGCGCGGTTCGGGGCGAAGATGATCGTGGGCACCGGGCTCGTGATCCTGATCGGCGCAGGGGCTGTAGCGCTGAGCGGAGTAGAGCTGATGAATTTCTTCGGCGCGCTGGTGCTCTTGGGGATCGGCTGGAATTTCGGCTTTATCGGTGGCACTGCGATGCTGGCCAAAAGCTACGCGCCCGAAGAGCGCGCCACCGTGCAGGGGCTCAATGATTCCATCGTCTTCGGCGGCGTGTTCCTCGCGTCGCTCAGCTCGGGCGGGTTGATGAACTGCCTCGAAGGCGGTGATCCGCAGGCAGGCTGGCAGGCGGTCAATCTGGCGATGGTTCCACTGGTCACGCTGGCGGGGGCGGCGCTGATCTGGCTGGCCCTGCGCCCGAAGGAGCGCCTCTGATGCTGGGCTATATCCAATCTCCGATCCGCGGCGAGACCGACCGAATTCTGGCTGAACTGGCACAGCATATGCGCCCTAATGTGGCCGCTCTGGTCAGCCCTGACCCCGAGGATCACCTGCTGGTCCATCTCTGGCCCGCCGATCTGCGCTGGCCGATCCGGCAGGATCTGGGCACGGGGGCAGCCTCATGCACGCTCGATGGTGGCGCGCTGGAAGAGGCGGTATTCCGCCTCTCGCAGGATGTAGCAAAGCTCCCCCCCGCGACCCCGCTGATTCTGAACAAATTCGGCAAGCAGGAAGCCGAAGGACGCGGCGTGCGCCCACTGATTGCGCAGGCAATCGAAGACGGACGCCCCGTGCTCTTGGGCGTCCCTGCCCAGACGGAAGCCGCCTTCCATGCGTTTGCGGCCCCCCTTGCACAGAAATTAGAACTGGATATTCATGCACTTGAAGCATTTCTTCGCGGTTGAAGGCAAAAACTTCCGCTCAGAATTTGCGCACATCCCGTTCGGGCACTAGACTTTTGAGTGCTGTTATGGCCAATTGCGGTCCGTTACCGCTAACATCGCCAAGGTAACAGTGATTTACGGAGGATATCATGGTTTCGCGCATCATCCCGGTGGACGCATTCGATCTGGTTATTTTCGGCGCGACCGGTGACCTTGCCAATCGCAAGATCTTTCCGGGTCTGTTCCGGCGCTTTCTTGCGGGCCAGATGCCCGACGAAGCGCGCCTTATCGGTGCGGCCCGGACCGAGCAATCGCGCGAGGAGTTCCAGACCCAGATCCGCGCCGCGATCAAGGAATTCGTGGCTCCTGCCAAACAGGACGCCACCCAGATCGACGCCTTCATCGAACGCCTGCATTATGTCTCGATCGATGCACGCGGCGAGGCGGGCTGGTCCGAGCTGAAATCGCTGATCCGTCCCGAGGTGATCAACGCCTTCTACTTCTCGGTCGCCCCCGCCCTCTTCGGCGATCTGGCCGAACGTCTCAAGACCCATGGCATTGCCGGCAATGACGCCCGTATCGTGGTGGAGAAGCCCTTCGGTCGCGATCTGGCCTCGGCGCGCAAACTCAACGCCGCGCTGGCCGAACATTTCGAAGAACACCAGATCTACCGGATCGACCATTATCTGGGCAAGGAAACCGTCCAGAACCTGATGGCCGTGCGCTTTGCCAATATCCTCTTCGAGCCGATCTGGAATTCGCAATATATCGACCATGTGCAGATCACCGTCGCCGAGACGGTCGGAGTGGGCGGTCGCGGCAGCTATTACGATAAATCGGGTGCGATGCGCGACATGGTGCAGAACCACCTGATGCAGCTTCTGTGCATGATCGCGATGGAACCGCCCTATCACTTCGACCCCAACGCCGTGCGCGACGAGAAACTGAAAGTGATCCGGGCCCTGCAACCGGTGCCGCCGCAGGATATCGTGCGCGGGCAATATCTGGGCTGGCATCGCGACGATCAGGAGAAGCCGATGCCGGGCTATCTCGAGGATTCCGAAGACCCGAACTCCAAGACCGAATCCTATATCGCGATGAAGGTGCATATCGCCAACTGGCGCTGGAAGAACACGCCCTTCTACCTGCGCACCGGCAAGCGCCTGCGCGCCCGCACCAGTGAAATCGCGATCACCTTCAAGGAGCCGCCGCATTCGATCTTTGACGAGGCGGAAGGCAGCTGGCAGCCCAACCAGCTTGTCATCAGATTGCAACCCAATGAGGGTATGAACCTCAAGATGATGATCAAGGAGCCCGGTCCGGGCGGCATGCGCCTCAAACAGGTGCCGCTGGACATGTCCTTCGCCCAGGCGCTTGGCGAGGAAGGCACCGATATGCCCGACGCCTACGAGCGACTCATCATGGATGTCATCCGTGGCAACCAGACGCTCTTCATGCGCGGAGACGAGGTCGAGGCCGCATGGGCATGGACCGATCCGATCATCCAAGGCTGGGAAGAGCGTGGTGACACGCCGAGCCCCTATGATAGCGGAACGACCGGCCCTGATGATGCGCTCATGCTGATGCATCGTGACGGGCGGCGCTGGAGACATATCAAATGATGGAATTCAAAACCTATCCCGACCGCGAGCTGCTGATGGTGTCGCTGGCCGACCAGATCGCTTCGCAGCTGCGTGCAGCACTGGCGCAGGAAGGCCGCGCGACGCTCTCGGTGCCGGGCGGCACCACGCCGGGGCCGATATTCGACATCCTCAGCGAGATCGATCTCGACTGGGCCAATGTTGCGGTGGTGCTCAATGACGAACGCTGGGTGCCGGTCTCCAGCCCGCGCTCGAACACCGCGCTGATCTCGCAGCGGCTCCTGATCAACAGGGCCGCCAAGGCCCGCTTGCTGCCGCTCTATATGAATGCCGACACCCCCGAGGAGCGCCTTGACGCGCTCTCGGACAACCTGCGCCCCAACCTGCCCATCTCGGTGCTGCTGTTGGGGATGGGGGCGGATATGCACACCGCCTCGCTCTTCCCCGGTGCCGACCGTCTGGAAGAGGCGCTCTCGGATGACGCACCCGAGCTGATGGCGCTCAGGGCCGAAGCTGCGGGCGAGCCGCGCATCACCATGACCGCCCGGGTGCTGAAAGATGCGATGCATACCCATGTGTTGATCACCGGCGAAGAAAAGAAGAAGGCTATCGAGGCGGCGCAGAACCTGCCCATCGAACAGGCCCCGATCAAATCCATCCTGCATAACGCCACCGTGCACTGGGCGGCCTGACCCGAGTCAGCGCCACAAAAAACACCAAGATCAGGTCAAATAAAGGAAGATCCATGAGCATTTGGAAGACCCTGCGCAGCCGTGCCGAGGATGTGCGCGATCGTAAGATTCTGGACCTGTTCGACGGGGATCGTGCCGAGAGATACAGCGCCGCGACCGGTCCTTTTGTCTTTGACTACTCGAAAACCAATATCGACACCCCGACCCGCCATCTGCTGATCCAGCTGGCCGAACAATCGGGTCTGGCCGAGAAGCGCGAGGCGATGTTCTCGGGGGCGAAGATCAACGATACCGAGGGTCGCGCGGTGCTGCATACCGCCCTGCGCCATCTGGATACGGATATCGAGATCGATGGCGAGAATGTCATGACCTGTGTCCGCGAGACCTATGACCGGATGGTGCGCTTTGCCGATGACGTGCGCGGCGGCAAATTCCGCGCGGCGGGCGGGCGGATCACAGATGTGGTCAATATCGGTATCGGCGGCTCGGATCTGGGTCCGGCCATGGCCTGTCTGGCGCTTGCCCCCTATCATGACGGGCCGCGCTGCCATTTCGTCTCCAATGTCGATGGCGCGCATATCCATGACACGCTGGCGGGGCTCGACCCCGAGACCACGCTCGTGATCGTAGCCTCCAAGACCTTCACCACCATCGAGACCATGACCAATGCCGAGACGGCCAAGGCATGGATGGCGGCCAAGGTCGAGGATCCGGCAGAGCAATTCGTGGCGCTTTCCACCTCGGCCGAGAAGACGGCAGCCTTCGGCATCACGCCCGAGCGTGTCTTCGGCTTTGCCGATTGGGTGGGTGGGCGTTATTCGATGTGGGGGCCAATCGGGCTCTCGCTGATGATCGCCATCGGCCCGAAGCATTTCCGCGATTTCCTGTCGGGCGCCGCCGCCATGGACGACCACTTCCGCACAGCCGAGCTATCCGAGAACCTGCCCGTGATGCTGGCGCTTGTGGGCATGTGGCACAACCAGTTCTGCGATTTCGCGACCCGCGCCGTGCTGCCCTATGACCAACGCCTGTCGCGGCTTCCGGCCTATCTGCAGCAGCTGGAGATGGAGAGCAACGGCAAGCGCGTCTCGATGGATGGCGAGGCCCTGCCCTATCATTCCGGTCCCGTGGTCTGGGGCGAGCCCGGCACGAATGGCCAGCATGCCTTCTACCAGCTGATCCATCAGGGCACGCGGATCATCCCGTGCGAATTCATGATCGCCACCAAGGGTCACGAGCCCGATCTGGCGCATCAGCACATCCTGCTCGCGGCCAACTGCCTCGCGCAGTCGGAGGCATTGATGCGGGGCCGCTCGATGGAGGAAGCCCGCGCGCTGATGGCGGCCAAGGGCTTCGAGGGTGCGGAACTGGAGCGTCAGGCGGCGCATCGCGTCTTCCCCGGCTCGCGCCCCTCGACCACGCTGATCTACCCGATGCTGACCCCCGAGGTCTTCGGAGGGATCGTGGCGCTTTACGAGCACCGCGTCTTTGTCGAGGGTGTGATCTTGGGCATCAACAGCTTCGATCAATGGGGGGTGGAGCTGGGCAAAGAGCTGGCGCTCGCGCTCCAGCCGGTGCTGACTGGCGAGGCCGATGGCGCGGGCAAGGATGGCTCGACGCTAAGGCTCGCGCAGATGGTGCGCGACGCCCAACACTGATCAGAAAGGGGGCCGAACGGCCCCCTTTTTCATGTCAGGCTTTCTGGATGGAAAGACTGGCTGCACGCTTCAGCCAGAGCACCATCACCAGTCCTGCACCCGCGGCACAGGCGCCAATCAGGAAGATCGGGCCATAGCCCGCACGGTCGGCCAGGATCCCCGCCAGTGGCCCCGTCAGCCCGTAGGCCAGATCCTGAAACGCCGCAAATCCGCCCAGAGCCATGCCGCGTTGCTGCGGCGCCACCAGCGCCACCACCTCGCGCCCCATCGACGGGTAGATCATCGAACACCCGAGCCCCGTCATGAACGCCCCCAAGAGCACCAGCGTCGGCATCAGTGCGCCCCAGATCAGAAGTTGCCCCACCACTTCGACCATCAGGGACACCATCGCCACCGGCAGCCCACCGATCCGGTCGGGCAAATGGCCGAACAGCACCCGCACCAGCACGAAGCCCGCGCCAAACGCCGAGAGGCCGAGCCCGGCTCCCTGCCAGCCCTGCGCGATGAAATAGAGCGAGAAGAACGCCCCGATCGCTGCAAAGCCGATGCCCTGCGCCATGATCACAAACCCATGTTTCCAGATCGTGCCGATGACATTCAGGAACGAGCGCCGCAAGGTTGAGGCATGTGGAGCCACGGCGGGCAGTTTGACGATGGCAATCAGGCTGAGCGCGGGCAGCACTGCGCTGAGACACATCACGAGGCTGAAGCCTCCCAGATGATAGAGGCCCAGCCCCAGCGGCGCCCCGACCCCGAGCGCGCCATAGATCGCAGCGCCCATGAAGGCGATCACCCTGCCCGAGCGATGCGTGCCCACAAGCCCGATCCCCCATGAGACCATGCTGACCGAGACATAGCTCTCGCCTATGCCCACCACCGCGCGTCCCAGCAGCAAGATGCCCAGCGCCAGCCACGGTTGTGCCGTCAGGAACCCCGCAGCGATACAGATGATGGCCCCCGCCAGATAGAACCACAGCCCGCGCGCCATGGCGGGCTTCGCCCCGATCCGGTCCCCAACCCCGCCCGCCCATGCGCGACTGAAGATGGTGGTGATAAAGGCCATACCGGCGGCCAGCCCGCCCCAGGCATTGCTCAGGCCCAGCGCCTGCACGACATGGACCGAGACCACCGGCAGCGGCATCGCGACACAGATATAGGCGAAGAACAGGATGGCACTGAGGACCAGCAGAAGCTGCGTGCCCTTGCGGTCATCATAGGGCGGGTCACTGATGGTTTCGGACAGTCTGTCAGACATATACTCACTCCGATGTTGGCCACATCGGCAGGAGGGGCGTTTGGTCATGCCAGCACCCTCCCCGACCGAGCGGGAAGAAGGTGCGTTGGTTGACGTTAAACGCTTACGACCGGAGATGTGCGATCACGGCTGATCCGTTCCGGTTATTATGAGCTATCTCAGGAAAGGCAAGCCGTCAAGCGGCTTACCCGGCTTCAAGGGCGCGACCCAGACGCGAGAGCCGGATGCGTTTGAGAAGCGCGCGCATCGGTTGGGGCTGGCCCGACAAACGCTCGGCCTCTTGGCGCACGGCCTCCACCACCTGGGCCACCTTCTCCGGATGATCCGACCAGAGCGCCCAGAGCACATCATCGGGGCTCCGGCGGTCGAGCCCCTCGGATTGCAGCACCCCGCGCGGGAAATCGGCGGCATTCATCGTGACAATCGCATCGGCATGTCCGGCAATCGCCGTGGCCAGAACATGGATGTCGTTCTCATCCGGCAGATGCAGACGGTTCTCCAACCCCTCGTGACGGGCAATCATCGCCTGAGGGAAGCGCGCCTTGAGCATCGCGACCTCTCCACGGGCGATTACCTCGTCAGCTTCGTTGCGGCGGGCGGCTGCGCGTGCCCATTCCTCCAGCAATCGTTCCGACCAGAGGGGCTGGTAAAGCCCCTTGGCCGCAATCCCGATCAGGATCTCCCGCAACACGGTCGGGTAGAGAACACAGGCATCAAGAACCAGCTTCATCAGTCAAGCCGGAAGAAAAGCGATTTCAGATAGCCGCTTTCCGCAAGTTGCGGCAGCATCGGGTGGTCAGCCCCCGCAAAGCCCGTATGGAGCAACTGGCTCGAACGCCCTGCCTTGCCGATCCCGCGGGTCGATGCACCACGGAAGCTTGAGAGATCGGCGGCATGCGAGCACGAGCACAGCACCAGATAGCCGCCCTTGGCCACCAGAGGGGCCGCCAGACGCGCGATCCGCTCATAGGCGCGCAGACCGGCCTGAAGCGCGGGCTTTGCGGGCGCAAAGGCGGGCGGGTCACAGATGACCACGTCATATTCCGCCCCTTCTGCCGCCAGAGCTTCGAGCGTGACAAAGGCATCGCCCTTACGGGTGGAGAACCTATCCCCCATCCCCATGGCCTTGGCACCTTGTTCGGCAAGATCCAGCGCCGAAGCCGAGCCATCGACCGACAGCGCCGAGGCCGCACCATTGGCCAGAGCGGCCAATGCAAACCCACCCACATGCGAGAACACATCGAGAACACGCGCATCTTTGGAGAGCTGCGCGGTGAAGGCATGGTTTGGACGCTGGTCATAGAAGAGACCCGTCTTCTGCCCGCCCATGATATCGGCCATATAGACCGCGCCATTCATCTGCACCGGCACCGGCGCATCGATCCCCCCTTGCAGCGTGACCATCTCTTCGGCCAGCCCTTCGAGGTTACGAGCACGGCCCGAACCGTTCTTGATAACAGTTCCCACGCCCGTCACCTCGACCAGCGCGGCGGAGAGATCTCCGATCATGGCTTCCGCCCATGCCGCATTGGGCTGGATCACCGCCACATCACCGAAGCGGTCGATGATCACGCCCGGAAGGCCATCGGCCTCGGCATGGATCAGACGGTAGAAGGGCGCGCCAAACAGACGGTCGCGCATCTGGGCTGCGCGGGCGATCTTTTCCACCAGCCACGCACGGTCGATGACGGCTTCGGCGTTGCGGTCCATCACACGGCAGATGATCTTGGATTTGGGATTCACCGTCACCAGCGCCAGCGGACGACGCGCGTCATCCTCCAATATGGCGAAGGTGCCGGGCGCGATCGCCTTGGTGCGGCGGTCCAGCACCAGCTCGTCCTCATAGACCCACGGGAAACCATGACGGATGGCGCGTGCCTCCCCTTTGGGGCGCAGACGGACGACGGGCAGATCGGTGGACATGGGAAGTCTCCTCGGACAGGCGCGGAATAGCGGTGTTGGGCCCCTCCTAGCGCCAAGTGCCCCCCTTGCAAAGCCCCTGACGACGGGGATCGCCTTGCCAAAGGGCCGCAAGAGTCCAAATATCGGACATATACCCGTCGGTTGCACTGTTAGCGCTAACCGACTAAAGTCGTCGCAAGCACGGTGCCCGAGTCATTTTCATCGCCTCGGGCTGCGCGTGTCAATTGATCAGGAAAGCCCATCATGACTGATACAGCCACCCCGTTGAACTCCACCATCGCCCGTGTCACCGACCGGATCCGCGAACGGTCGAAGGGTATGCGCGACGACTATCTTGCCCGCATTGGCGAGGCCGCCTCCAAAGGTGTTGCCCGCGCCCATCTGACCTGCGGCAATCAGGCCCATGCCTATGCGGCGATGGGCGATGCCAAGGAAGCACTGGCCGCCGGACGCGCCCCCAATATCGGTATCGTCACTGCCTATAACGATATGCTCTCGGCCCACCAGCCCTACGAGACCTTCCCGCAGCTGATCAAGAAAGCTGCCGCCGAAGCCGGTGCCACGGCGCAGGTCGCAGGCGGTGTGCCCGCCATGTGCGACGGTGTGACCCAGGGCCAGCCGGGGATGGAGCTGTCGCTCTTTTCCCGTGATGTGATCGCGCTCGCCTCGGGTGTGGCACTCTCGCACAACACCTTCGATGCCGCGATCTATCTGGGTGTCTGCGACAAGATCGTGCCGGGTCTCATCATGGCGGCCGCAACCTTCGGCCATATTCCGGCGATCTTCCTGCCCGCAGGGCCGATGACCTCCGGCCTGCCTAATGACGAGAAATCGCGTATCCGCAACCTCTATGCCACCGGCGAAGTGGGCCGTGAGGAACTGATGAAGGCCGAGATGGCCTCGTATCACGGTCCGGGCACCTGCACCTTCTACGGCACCGCCAATACCAACCAGATGCTTATGGAGTTCATGGGGTTGCACCTGCCGGGCGCGAGCTTCGTCAATCCCAACACGCCCCTGCGCGAGGCGCTGACCATTGCGGGCGCAAAACGCGCCGCCGAGATCACCGCACTGGGGAATGATTATCGCCCCGCGGGCGAAATCCTTGACGAACGGGCCTTTGTGAACGGTCTGGTGGGGCTGATGGCCACCGGTGGCTCCACCAACCTCGTGCTGCACCTTCCCGCAATGGCCAAGGCCGCAGGCATCGCGCTTGATCTCGAGGATTTCGACGATATCTCGGATGTCGTGCCGCTGATGGCCAAGGTCTATCCCAACGGTCTGGCCGATGTGAACCATTTCCACGCGGCGGGCGGCCTGCAGTTCATGATCCGCGAGCTGCTGAAAGAGGGGCTCATGCATGGCGACGCCAAGACCGTCGCGGGCGATGGCATGGCGCGCTATGCGCAGGAGCCCAAGCTAATCGACGGAAAGCTGACATGGGAGGACGGCGCGGAGGAAAGCCTTAACGACAAGATCCTGCGCCCCGCCTCTTCGGGCTTTGCCAAAACCGGTGGCCTCAAGCAGCTCAATGGCAATCTGGGCCGTGGCGTGATCAAGATCTCGGCGGTGGCCGAGGAACATCGCGTGGTCGAGGCCAAGGCGCGTATCTTCAAGGACCAGTCCGAGGTCAAGGACGCTTTCACCCGTGGCGAATTCACCGAAGATACGATCGTTGTCGTGCGCTTCCAGGGGCCCAAGGCCAATGGCATGCCCGAGCTGCATTCGCTGACGCCGGTGTTGTCCGTCCTGCAACAGCGCGGGCTGAAGGTTGCGCTGGTGACCGATGGCCGGATGTCGGGTGCCTCGGGCAAGGTGCCCGCCGCGATCCATGTCTCGCCCGAAGCCGCCAATGGTGGGCCGCTGGCCAAGCTGCGCGATGGCGATATCGTCCGGCTCGATGCACCCAAAGGCGAGCTGACCTGCCTCTCGGCGGATCTGGACACGCGCGAGGCCGTGGTCGAGGATCTTTCGGCAAATCATGTCGGTCTCGGGCGCGAGCTGTTCGAGGCCTTCCGCAATCAGGTCGGGCCTTCGACCAGCGGCGCAGCCGTTGTCGTCTGATCATCACGAAAGGAGTCTCACATGACCCCCGCAGAACAATCCGCCGCCTCCCGCAAGATTTGCGAACTGGCCCCCATCGTCCCCGTGATCGTCGTCAAGGAGGTCGCCCAGGCGGTGCCTCTGGCCAAAGCGCTCGTCAAGGGCGGGCTTCCCGCGCTGGAGGTCACCCTGCGCTCGGATTGCGCGCTGGAGGCGATCCGTGCGATGGCCGATGTGGAGGGTGGCGTGGTCGGCGCAGGCACGCTTCTGACGCCCGCCGATGTGAAGGCCGCAAAGGCGGCAGGCGCTAAATTCGGGGTGAGCCCCGGGATCACCGACACTCTCCTCAAGGCCTGCGCCGATGAGGGGCTGCCGCTCCTGCCCGGCACGGCGACCCCCTCGGATGTCATGAAGCTTCTGGAACTCGGCTATGACATGGTGAAGTTCTTCCCCGCCGAAACCAATGGTGGCGCGCCGGCGCTGAAAAACTTCGGCGGCCCGCTACCGCAGATGAGCTTCTGCCCCACCGGCGGCATCAATATGGGCAATGCCCGCGACTATCTGGCGCTGAAAAACGTGATCTGCTGTGGCGGATCCTGGGTTGCCCCCGACAAGCTGGTGCAATCGGGCGACTGGGCGGGGATCGAGACGCTGGCCCGTGAAGCCGCAGCGCTGCGCGCCTGAGCCCCCGCCCCAGAAGACCAACCGAAAAAGGCCGCGTCACACCGACGCGGCCTTGTTACCCCACCGGGCCCTTCACTGCCCTACGGATCCTTATGCTGGGGCGGCTCCTCGCTCTGGGCCGCCTGCGCCGGGGCCACGGGATCGGCCAGCACCTTCAGCAACAGCTGATACATCGGATGCGTATCATGCCCGTGATATTCGGCCAGAAGCACCCGCGCCGCCTCGGTCGGTTGCACATCCTGCGGCAAGCGTAACGCCCATTCCAGAATCAGCCTCCGGCAGGTTTCCGCCTCGATCGCCCCGCTCTCGAAGGCGGTCCGGATATAGGCGCGCGGATCGACACGCCCGAGCGGTAATACGGCACGCCCCATCAGGCGCTCAGCACAAGGTCTAAAATCATCGCGGCCTCTCTTGTCAGCGATGCAACCATAGCCTGCAAAGTCTTAATATCGGGTTGGCTTGTCTCGCGCAGAAGGAAGGCCCGGCCGCCCTCACCGATCGTATCGATATTGAACCCTGTCTCGCTCAGGAGGCGCTTGACCGATTGCAGCTGCCACAGGCTGCGATAAATCGAGGCCAGACGCGCCTCCTGCTCCCGGCTGATCATCCCTTCGCGCGCGCCCGCCCGCAGCTGCAGCTCGACGCGCCGCGCCGGCGCACCGGCCCGCAAGGCGAGGCTCTGCGCGAACAGCTCGATATCCTGCAACCGCCCCGGACCGGTCTTGACCTCCCACGGATCGTCGCTGGGTTTGGCCGCAAAGATCCGCGCCCGCATCTCCCTGAGATCGGGGATCACCCGCGCATCGCGGCCCCGCGCCCGCAGCACCTCGCGGCGCTGGTATTCCAGATCTGCCGCGAGCGAGGGATCGCCCGTGATGGGCCGTGCCCGCGTGAGCGCGAGATGCTCCCAGACCCAGGCCTCTTCCATCTGGTAGGTGGTGAACGCCTCGAGCGAGGTTGCCACCGGCCCGGACCGCCCCGACGGGCGCAGCCGCATATCGACCTCGTAGAGCCGTCCCTGCGGCAGCTGCGCCGAGACGGCGGTGATCAGCGCCTGCGTCAGACGGGCGAAATACTGGCGCGATGGCAGGGGTTTGGGTCCCTCCGACATCTCGACCCCCGCCGCATCATAGATCACGATCAGATCCAGATCGGAGGCAGCCGTCAGCCGTTCTGCCCCGAGCGATCCCATCGACATCACACAGGCCCCACGCCCGGGCTGCGGGCCGTATTTGCGGGCGAATTCATCGCACACCACAGGCCAGAGCCGCTCGATCGCCACACCTGCGATGTCGGCGAAATATTTCGACGCTTCGGAGGCCTCGATAAGACCGCGCAGATGGTGCACCCCGACATGGAAGCGCCACTCCTTGGCCCAGCGCCGCGCCTGATCGAGGGCATTCTCGTAATCGCTGGCCCGTGCCAGGGTGGCGTCCAGATCCGCCTCCAGCCGTGCGATACCGGGCCAGGCCTCGAAGAAACTACCGCCGATCACCGCATCCAGAACACCAGGATTCTGCGAGAGATAATTGGCCAGCATCGGCGAGGTGCCGCAGATATCGACCAGAAGATCGATCAGCTGCGGATTGGCCTCGAAAAGCGAGAAGAGCTGCACCCCCGCCGGCAGGCCCCGCAGGAACGTATCGAACTGGCCCAGCGCCTCCTCGAAATCGGCGGCCCTCTGCAGCTTGCGCAGGATCTCCGGCTCGATCCGAGCGAAAATGCCACGCGCCCGCGCCGAACGCAGGCAGGGATAGGAAGTCCAGCGCGAGACCGTCTGCTCGGCGCGCTCCGAGAGCGCAGGGCGCGGGCTTGCTTCCTGTGTAGGCGCGAAGAAATCGCTTGTCAGCGTCTCCACCTCTTCGAGCCGCTCTTTCAACTGCGTCATCCAGCGCACAGGGTCACCCTCGCCCATCATCGCGGCGATCCGTGCGATCCCTTCGGGGCTTTGCGGCAGGATCTGGGTCTGGGTGTCATTGACCATCTGCAACCGGTGCTCGATCTCGCGATGGGCGCGGTAATGCACCGTCAGCCTGGCGGCCACCTCCCGCGGGATCCAGCCTTTCTGCGCCAATGCCGCCAGCCCGCCCACCGTTGTGGGGTCGCGCAGGTCGGGGTCGCGCCCGCCCGCGATCAGCTGGCGGGTCTGGGTGAAGAACTCGATCTCGCGGATACCGCCGACACCGAGCTTGAGATTATGCCCCTCGACCTTGAGTGGCCCGTTCAGCCCCTTATGGTCGCGGATCTTCAGCCGCATGTCATGCGTGTCCTGAATGGTGGCGAAGTCCAGATGCCTGCGCCAGACGAAGGGCGAGAGACGCTCCAGATATGCAGCCCCCGCCGCCAGATCGCCTGCCGAGGGACGTGCCTTGATATGGGCCGCGCGTTCCCATGTCCGGCCTTCGGCGGCGTAATACAGCTCGGCCGACGCCATCGACAGGCAGACCGGCGTCGCCCCCGCATCGGGGCGCAGCCGCAGATCGGTGCGGAAGACATAGCCATCGGAGGTGATATCGGTGAGCATCTGCGCCATCTTGCGCGTGACCCGCACGAGCCCCGCGCGGATCTCGAGGATATCGTCGGGGTCGAACTGGGTCTGGTCGAAAAGGCAGATCAGATCGATATCGGAGGAATAATTCAGCTCTCCCGCCCCCATCTTGCCCATCGCCAGCGCCACCATCCCGCAGGCCGTCTCCAGCCTGTCGGGCGACACACCGGGCAGCTTGCCACGCCGGATTTCCTCGGACAGAAGCGATTTCAGCGCCAGATCCACCGCCAGATCGGCAAAGGCCGAGAGCGTGCGCGTCACCTCCTCGAGCCCCCAGATCCCCCCCAGATCGGCCAGTGCGATGATCAGTGCCACCCGACGTTTGGCGCGGCGCAGCTCGACGCCCATCTCGGGCGGCGCCACCTCCGGCAGACGGTCGAACTCGGCACGGATCGCATCCTCGGGATTGCGCTCCAGATAGGGCCCGAGCCAGTCGCGCTCGCGTTCGAGAAGCGTGGCAAGGAAGGGGCTTGTCCCCGACACCCCCTCGACCAATGCCATGACCTCGGGCGGAAGCCCCTGATAGAGCGCGACAACCGTATCGGCACGCTCCTGATCCACAACGATGGGAAGACGGGTTAATCTGGATGTAAAACTCATGGCTCGACAGTGGCTTGGCAACCCTCGGGGGTCAATGACAGCTTAGCGGATATTTGACGGGCGGAGGCCGCCAATTACCCTATCCGGTTAATATTTCCTGTGAGGTCCTCCAATGCGCCAAGACGACCCGATCTGCCCCCTCTGTCTGCGACCTATACCACGCGAGGCGCGCCAAAGTCTGCACCATTTGGTTCCCAAGCTGCGCGGCGGCAAGAACGGCCCGACTGTTCTGCTACACCAGATCTGCCATAACGAGATTCACAAGACTTTCAGCGAGACCGAACTGGCGCGCGATCTGAACACGCCCGAGGCGCTGCGTGCCCATCCTGCGATGGCGCCCTTCCTGAACTGGATCGTCAGGCGCCCGCCCACATTCCATGCACGCTCCAGCGGCGGACGGCGCAAGACGCGCTAGAGGCTTCCCTTTCCGGCCCTGCAGTGCAACCAAGAGCACAAGGAAAGGATATCCCATGAGCAAATCCCTGAAACGCGTGAAAGCCGCCCTCGAGACCGCGGGCCTCGAGATCGAGATCATCGAGACCGAGAATGCCCGCACCGCGCAGGACGCGGCAGAGGCGGTCGGCTGCGAGATCGACCAGATCGCGAAATCCATCATCTTCGAGGGGGCCGAGACGGGCGAGATCCTGCTGTTTCTAACGGCGGGCGGCAACCGCGTGGACCAGACCCGCGCCACCGGTCTGGCCGGACAGGCGCTGGCGCGCGCCGATGCCACCAAGGTGCGGGAGGTCACGGGCTTTGCCATTGGCGGTGTCTCGCCCGTGGGGCATCTGACGCCGGTCCGAGCCTATCTCGATCCGCGCCTCTCCGAGTTCGAGACGGTCTGGGCAGCAGCCGGCACTCCGCGCCATCTGTTCCGGATCACGCCTGCCGATCTGGTGCAGGCCACACAGGCGCAAACCGGTTTTTTCACCGAATAGTCCCTCAACCGAAAGGGTATGTAAAAAAGATTTACATGAGGACTTGAACGGCGGGTGGAGGTCTCTTACCTCTGTTCATGTGAAAAGCATTCACATGACCCCAACCCGCTTTCAGGAGCCAAATCCCGATGTCCTATCTCGATGCCTCTGCCGCCCCTCGCCTCGGACCGATCCGCCGTGCTGTCGCATGGATGGACGAGAACGGGCCGATCTCCTGGATCGCGTTGATGGTCGCGGCCTTCATCTTCACCGGCCCGTTCGGCCTTCTGGTGCTGGGTTTCATCCTGTTCACCGGACGGTTCGGAAAGGGCTGCCGCCGCAGGACCGAGGCGCGCCGTTTCGGAGGCGAGCGATTTGCAGGCTATGGCGTGCATATGTCGCGCCCCTCGGGGAATGCCGCCTTCGACAATTACAAAGCCGACACCATTGCCCGCCTCGAACGCGAGCAGAATGACTTCGAGGCCTTCCTCAAGCGCCTGCGTGACGCCCGCGACAAAGCCGAATTCGACCAGTATATGGACGAGCGCGCCCGTGCGGCTAGCGAGAGCGATGCACCAAACGACGCCGCGCTCGATCCAGCACATGCCGAAAAAGGTGACGCTAAGTAAGATACAACTCCATTCCGCCCAAGCTTAAGGCGAATTTAACAACTCCCGGCGTCAAAACGTCGGGAGTTTGCTTTTTCGCCGTCACAACCTCGTTCAGGGGCCTTGGCGCATGGGCGCAAGCTTGCTACCTTAGGGTAATAATTCAAAACCGCCGCGAGTTTCATGCGTCATTCCCTCCCGCTTGCACCGCAGTTCTATGTGACCGCTCCGCAGCCCTGTCCCTATCTGGACGGGCGGGCCGAGCGTAAGCTGTTCACCGCCCTTCAGGGTGAGGGAGCGGAAAAGCTGAACAACGCGCTCTCGCGGCAGGGCTTCCGGCGCTCGCAGAACGTGCTTTACCGTCCCTCCTGCGCCGAATGCACAGCCTGCCTGTCGGCGCGTATCCGTGTGGCCGATTTCGTCCCCACCCGCACCCAGAAACGCGTGCTGAAAAAGAACGACTGGCTCAAGCGTAACGCGACCAGCCCCTGGGCCACCGAGGAGCAATTCGCCCTCTTCCGGCGCTATCTCGACAGCCGTCACGCCGATGGCGGCATGGCCGATATGGATATTTTCGAATTCGCCGCGATGATCGAGGAGACGCCCATAAAATCGCGCGTGATCGAATATCGCGAATCCGCCGACCGTCCGGGCTCGACCCGCGATCTGATGGCCGTCTGTCTGACCGATGTGCTCGATGATGGGCTGTCGATGGTCTATTCCTTCTATGATCCGATGCTGCAGAAAAACAGCCTCGGCACCTATCTGATCCTTGATCATGTGGATATCGCGCTGAAGGCGGGGCTTCCTTACGTCTATCTGGGCTATTGGGTGCCCGGCTCGCGCAAGATGGGCTACAAGGCAAAATTCGGGGCTCTCGAAATCTTCAAGGGCGGCAAGTGGATCGATATCGGGGATCCGCAGGAGCATGAGGACCAGATCCACCCGCTCTCGGTCGATCCGATCGCCGAGCAGGTCGCACAGATCAACCTGCCGGACACAACCAAGAAATAACGCTTCGCCAAGATAAGCCTGATTACGTCCGAGGGCTAGCCCTTCCCATCCCGCGCCCGATGGGCCGAAACCGGCCTTTTGCGGCCTGTGCCCTTGTATAAAAGCTTTACAGATCCCTTGCGGCCTGACAGGAATGCGCCCGCAAGACTTAGTAAAACGCTCAGGACACGATCATCATGGACCGCCGCTCCTTCCTTTCCTCGGCCGCGATTGGCGCGACCGCATCCGCCATTGCCGCCCCTGCCATCGCGCAGGAAAAGCCGCAGATCACATGGCGTCTGGCTTCGGCCTTCCCGAACTCCCTGCCCGCACTCTATGGCAACAGCCAGGAGCTTGGTAAACGCGTGGCCGAGGCCACCGATGGCGCGTTCCAGATCCAGTCCTTCTCGGCGGGTGAAATCGTGGGCGGCCTGCAATCGGCAGATGCGGCAGCCGCCGGCACCGTCGAGGTCGCGCATTTCCCGACCTATTACAACTGGGGCAAAGACCCGGTCTGGGCGATCCCGACCGCGCTCCCCTTCGGCCTGTCGGCGCGCGGCATGAACGCATGGATGCGCATGGGTGGCGGCAATGACATGTTCAACGAGTTCCTTTCGGACAAAGGCCTGATCGGCTTCCCGGGTGGCAATACCGGTGCGCAGATGGGCGGCTGGTTCCGCAAGGAAATCAATACCGTCGATGACCTCAAGGGCCTCAAATTCCGCGTCGGCGGATTTGCGGGCAAGGTGCTCGAGCGTCTGGGCGTCGTGCCGCAGCAGCTGTCGGGCGGTGACATCTATGCCGCCCTCGAGAAAGGCACCATCGACGCGACCGAATTCGTCGGCCCCTATGACGACCAGAAGCTGGGCTTCGTGAAGGTCGCGCCCTATTACTACTATCCCGGCTGGTGGGAAGGTGGCGCGATGGTGCACTTCCTGTTCAACAAACCCGCCTATGACGCCCTGCCCGAGCAATATAAATCGCTTCTGCAGACCGTTTGCCAGAGCGTGAATGCCAATATGCTCGAGACCTATGACTACGAAAACTCGAAGGCGCTGCGCACCCTCCTGGCAGAAGGCGCCCAGCTGCGTCCGTTCAGCCAAGAGATCCTGCAGGCCTGCTTCGAGACCTCCAAGGCCGTCTATGCCGAGATCTCGGAAACCAACCCGACCTTCAAGAAGATGTATGACTCGATGGTTGCTTTCGAGAAGGAATACTATCTGTGGACGCAGGTCGCCGAGTATAATTACGACACGTTCATGATGGTCCAGCAACGTCAGGGCGCGCTCTAAGCCAGAGCATCCGCTTATAAACCAAGCAGAAAAGAACCCGGGCCGATGGCTCGGGTTTTTTCTTGCGCGAGACAGCCAGAAAGCGCAAGCTTGAAAGGAGGAAGTTCTTTACAAGTCGAATTGGTAAGGCAATATATCCAAACGAGGCGATAAGAGGAGTTATCGCCGAAAGATTTTCTGACGATTGGGAGGAAACATGGATCGTCGTTCGTTTATTCGCAAAGGTGCTTTGGGCGGCATGGCCGCAGCCGGTGCCTCGCTTGCAGCTCCGGCCATCGCGCAGGAAACCCCCGAACTCAACTGGCGTTTGACCTCGTCCTTCCCGAAATCGCTCGACACCATCTATGGCGGCGGTGCGACCATGGCGAAATATGTCGAGCAGATCACCGATGGCAAATTCAAGATCCAGGTCTTCGCCGCAGGCGAGATCGTAGGCGGCCTTCAGGCGGTCGATGCCGTCTCCAACGGCACCGTCGAGGCCTGCCATACCTGTTCCTATTATTTCTGGGGCAAGGATCCGACCTTCGCGCTCGGCACTGCCGTGCCGTTCAACCTCAATGCCCGCCAGCAGAATGCGTGGATGTATTATGGCGGCGGCATCGATCTGATGAACGAATTCTATGCCAATTATAACACGGTGGCCTTCCCCACCGGCAATACCGGCGCCCAGATGGGCGGGTGGTTCCGCAAGGAGATCAACTCGGTCGAGGATCTCAACGGGCTGAAGATGCGCCTGGGCGGCTTTGCCGGCAAGGTCATGGAGAAGCTCGGCGTCGTGCCGCAGCAGATCGCGGGTGGCGATATCTATGCAGCCCTCGAGAAAGGCACGATCGACGCGACCGAATGGGTCGGTCCCTATGATGACGAGAAGCTCGGCTTTGTAAAAGTGGCGCCCTATTATTACTATCCGGGGTGGTGGGAAGGTGGTGCCGTGCTGCATTCCTTCTTCAACAAAGAAAAATATGACGCGCTGCCCGAATCCTACAAGGACGCGATCAAGGTCGCCTGTCAGGCTGCCAATGCCGATGTGCTGGCCTCCTACGATCACAAGAACCCGGCGGCGCTGAAATCGCTGATCGGTCAGGGCGCGCAGTTGCGTCCGTTCTCGGCCGAGGTTCTCAACGCCTGCTTCAAGGCCGCGCAGGATGTCTATACCGAGCTCAACGGCTCCAACGAGAACTTCAAGAAGGTCTATGAGAGCCAGGCCGCCTTCAAGAAGGACGCCTATCTCTGGGCCCAGCTGGCCGAATACAACTACGACACCTTCATGATGATCAAACAGCGCGAAGGCGCGCTGTAACCGGTGTCTCGGCGATCAAAGGCCCCGCCCTCCGGCGGGGCCTTTTGCCATCTTAACGGCGTAAGGAAATTCTCAACCCTTTCGCGCGTAGCCTGAGGGGGAGTGTAACCTCGGAAGGGATGCCATGCGGCACCGCCCAGCGCCACGCCCCGCCTCATCGGAGAAAGCCCGATGATTCCCCCGCGCCTCACGGCGGACGGGCTGGCGAGCCTGTTGCGGCTGGCCGCCCAGACCGGCGTGAAGGCTGGCACGCAATCGGCGCAATTCGGCAAGCTCTTGCAGGAAATCGGCAAAACAGGCACGCAGGCCAATGCCGCCCAACAGGTCAGCGAAGCCGTCAAGGATGCCGCAACCCAGCTCGTCAAAACCGCCACCAGCGGCACGACGGCCAGCGCAACCACGAATTCCAGCACAACGACGCAGCAGAGCCTGCCCACCCCCACCAACCAGCCCGCATTGGTCCAGCCGCAAGCATCTGCAAATGCGGCGCAGAACGCGGCCCAGAATGCCGCGCAGAACCTTGGCCAGAATGTCTCGCAACAAGTGGCCCAGCCCGCCCGCGCCATGACGGACAGCCTGCAGCCCGCGCTGATACAGGCCGCACTTCTCGCTAGCCGCTCTGCCGCGACCCATTCGGAGAAACGCGCGCAGGACCGCACACCGCTTGCGGGACAGGTCGGGTTCGTATCGCAGGAAAAGCCGTTTTTGGGCGAGTTGGGGCTGCCGTTGAACACTGTCAAACAGGTCTACGGGCGGGATGCGGAATTCATCCGCCCGCTCACTGGCGATCCGGTCATGAATGAACAGGAGAACATCACCAGAACACCGCTCTGGATCGGAGCGATCCCCTCGTTCGCAGGCTGGCTTCTGCCCGAGATCCTGCGCGGGCTGCACGAGATCACGCCGCGGCTTTTGCGCGGAGATCAGCCGCGGCTTCTGCAGGCGCTGGCCGAGGGGCGCATCGAGGTGGCATTGGTCCATGACGCCAATCTCCCCGAGACGCTGGCGCGCGTGCCTCTGGTGCAGCTCTCGGCATGGGTTCTTCTTCCCAAGGATCATCCCCTGACGGCCTTCGAGCGCCTCACGCCGCAGGATCTGGAGGACGCGCCGATGATCGGCCTCTCGCTGCCACCGGCCCGCGATCTCTTTCCCAATATCCTGCGCGCAGAAGGGGTCGAGCCGAATCTTGTCGAGGAATTTCCCGACGAGGTGCAGATCCTCAATGCCGTGGCACAGGGTCAGGGATATTCGCTGCGCGCCGCAAGCCCGCTCAGCCCGCCCGATATTGCCGAACGCCGGATTACCACCCGCCCGCTCGATCTGCGCACCGGAGCCGTCGATCAGTCCGTTCTGGTCTATCGCCGCGATGCCGGCCATTCCGTGGCGGCAGAACATTTCATCCAGCGTGCGAAAACCCTCGCCGGAACGTAACATAATTCTAGTCTTTCCACCGTGGCCGGTTTCGCCATAGTGAAACCGTCGCATAATTTGCGGCCGGAGCCCCTCTCCGGCATAGTCCCTTTGGAAGGATCGGGAATGGCCCATCCGTTTTTACACCGGAAGTTCCGGCGGCTCGCCGGATCTGTCCTGCTGGCGCTCGGCACGGTTTGTGGTTCTGGGCTTCACGCACAGCCGCCTGTCGCGGTCGAGATTACCCATCCCCGCCCGCTGCCCGCTGCCCATACCGTGCATTTCATCGGGACGGTCGAAGCGCCAGAAACCTATCCCGCCAGTTTCCGCAGCGGCGGGCGCATAACGGCGCTCCCGGTGGAAACGGGCGACCGGATCGCCAAGGGCGATATCATCGCCGAGCTGGACCAGACGGCCGCCCGGGCCTCGCTCGATGCCGCCGAGGCCGGCGTCACAGCCGCGCAGGCGCAGCTCGATCAGGCGCGTCAGGCGCGCGACCGCGCACAGGGGCTTCTGGATCGCGGGACCGGTACGCAGGATGCTCTCGACGAGGCAATGCAGGCGTTTCTGCAGGCGCGGGCAAGCTCCGATCAGGCGCAGGCCCAGCTGGAGACCGCCCAACAGGGCATGGACGATACCGTGCTGCGCGCGATTGATGATGCCGTTGTCACCGAGCGCCCCGCCGAGATCGACGAGGTGGTCAGCGCCGGTCAGGAAGTGGTGATGCTGGCCAACCGCTCCGCGCGCGAGGCGGTATTTCAAGCCCCCGACATTGCAGGGCTATCCCGCCTTTCCGGACGGCAGATCAGCGTGGAAAGCCCCGATCAGCCGCAGAGCCTCTCCGCACGGATCACCGAGGTCTCGCCCCAGCTGTCCGAGACCGGCACGGTGACCATCAAGGCCCGTCTTGATGCTACGGGCGCGCCCTTGCGGATCGGCACGCTGATCACCGGCACAATCGACCTGTCCCATCCAGAGCGCCTGTCCCTCCCTTGGGATGCGCTGGTGAGCGGGCCACAGGGGCCAGCGATCTGGGTCGTCGATCCCGAGACGCAGTCGGTCTCACTGCTGGCGGTGAAGGTCGCGGCCTATAACACGGCGGGTATCGAGCTGGTCCCCTCGGACAGGATCGGCACCGGATTGCAGGTGGTCGGCAAAGGCGCTGCGGGGCTGTTTGACGGTCAGAAGGTCACCCCGATCGTGGAGGACACACCATGAGAGCCGCGCTCGCCTTCGTGGCGCTCCTTGCCACCCCCGCCCTTGCGCAGGACCTTCCGGCGGCGGATCCCCCCCGCCCCGTGATCACCGAAATCATCGGCGAGGTCACCCCGGGCCGACGCGTGTTTTCGGGTATGGTCGAGGCGCGTTACGAAACCTCGCTGGCCTTCCGCACCGGCGGGCGCATCGCGCGGCTCCATGTCGAGGCAGGCGATCGCGTGGAAAAAGGTGCGGTAATCGCCGAGCTGGACCAAATCACGCTGGAACAGGATCTGCGCGAGGCGCGCGCCAGCACCTCGCAGGCACAGGCCGCGCTCGATTATGCGCAGGCAAGTTTCGACCGTGCCGCGACCCTACGGCAGCGCGGTGTAATCGCACAATCCGAATTCGAGACGGCGCAGGCCAGTCTCGCTTCGGCCAAGGCCGATCTCGAGAGTGCGCGCGCGCAGGAACGCCAGAGCGCACAGGCCGCAAGCTATGGCAAACTTACCGCCCCCTCCGACGGGATCATCCTCTCGCGCTCGGTCGAGCCCGGCACGCTGGTCTCGGCGGGCACCGAGGTGGTGAGTTTCGCGCGAGGCGATGCACGGGAGGCGGTCATCGACCTGCCACGGGCGCTGGCCGCCAGCCTGCCCGCGGATCAGGGGTTTCTCATCAACCATCATGCCGATGATATCGCGCCGATCAGGGCGAAGCTGCGCCTGATCGAGCCAGTGACCAATTCCAGCCTCGACACGATGCGCGCCCACCTGACGCTGGAAGCCCCCGCTCCGGATTACCGGATCGGTTCGCTGGTGTCGGCGCGGCTCGATAACGGCGCGGCCGAATTGCTAAGCCTGCCCGAGGCCGCGCTGATGGACGGCCCCTCGGTCTGGATTGTCTCGGGCGATCCGCGCAAAGTGCACCGGCAGAGCGTGAGCACCGGCGCCCGGCTCGGCAACCGCATCACCATCACCGGAGGCCTGAAATCCGGTGACGAGGTGGTATTGCGCGGACGCGAGGTGCTCACCGAGGGCGAGACGGTCGGCGCGGGGCTGACCGTCGCGGGCAAAGCGCGCCCGACTACCCTAAACCAGACGACCCAGGAGAAAGCCCCGAAATGAAGTTCAACCTCTCGGACTGGGCCCTGCATAACCGCTCCGTCATCTGGTTCCTGATGGTCATGTCACTGCTCGCGGGGATCCTCGCCTTCAACTCGATGGGGCGCGAGGAAGACCCGAGCTTCACCATCCGCACGATGGTCGTCTCGGGCAGCCTGCCCGGTGCGACGGCCACCGAGACGATGGATCAGGTGACCGACCGGATCGAACGGAAACTCTCGGAGATCGATGCGCTCGATGTGACCCGCTCGATCACCTATCCCGGTCAGGCGGTGGTCTATGTCGATCTGCGCGACGATATTCCCGATGCGCAGATCCAGCCCACATGGACCCGTGTGCGCGAGCTGATGTCCGATATCCGCGGCGATTTCCCTAGCGAATTCCAGGGGTTTTCGTTCAATGACGATTTCGGGGATGTCTATGGCAATGTCTATGCCTTCACCGCCCCCGATTATAACCCCGACGAGCTACGGGCCTGGGTGCGGAAAATCCGCGATGATGTGGAACGCCTCGATCAGGCGGGCAAGGTCGATCTGATCGGCACCCGCGATCGCGTGGTCACGGTCGAGTTCTCGACCCGCCGTCTGGCCGCTCTGGGCCTAGATGCGCAAAGCGTGATCGACACGCTCTCGGCGCAGAACCAGATCACCCAGACCGGCACGATCCAGACCGCGCAGGAACAGATCGGGCTGCGCCTGACAGGCGCCTTCCCAGATGCCGATGCGCTGGCCCATACGCCCTTGCGCGTGGATGACACCTTCTTCACACTTTCGGATGTGGCGCAGGTCAAGGACGGCTATACCGATCCGCCCGCCTCGCTGATCCGCTATGAGGGCGAGCCCGCCATTGGCTTGATCATCGGCATGCGCGAGGGCGGCAATATCCTCGATTTCGGCAAGAACCTCGATGCGCTGATGGCGCATGAGGTCACGCAGCTGCCGGTGGGTATCTCGATCCACAAGATCGCCGACCAGCCGACGGTGGTGCAGGAGTCGGTCGGTCATTTTACCCGCGCACTGGCCGAGGCGCTGGTGATCGTGCTGGCAGTCAGTTTCGTGTCTTTGGGTGTGCGGGCGGGGTTTGTCGTGTCGCTCACCATCCCGCTGGTGCTGGCGGTGACCTTCCTGATCCTCGATCTGATGGGGATCACGCTGCAACGGATCTCGCTTGGGGCGCTCATCATCGCGCTGGGGCTTCTGGTCGATGATGCGATGATCGCCATCGAGACCATGATCTCGCGGCTGGAAAAGGGCGAGAGCCGCACCAAGGCCGCCTCCTATGCCTGGACCTCCATCGCATGGCCCATGCTGACCGGCACGCTGGTCACGGTGGCGGGCTTCATCCCGATCGGGCTCAATGCCAGCCAAGCAGGCGAATACACCCGCTCGCTCTTCTATGTCATCGCCATCTCGCTGGTGATCAGCTGGATCGTAGCGGTGCTCTTTGCGCCCGTGCTGGGCAAGACCTTCCTGCCCGCCAAATGGAAGCACCAGCATGCGCAGGCGGGCCGCCTGCGCCGTGGGTTCCACCGCGTGCTCGAACAGGCGATGCGCCATCGCTGGGTCACCATCCTCGCCACCATCTTCCTCTTCGCGATCTCGGTTGTGGGCCTCGGCCATGTGGAACAGCAGTTCTTCCCCTCTTCCGAGCGGACGGAACTCGTGACCGACGTCACCCTGCGCGACAGTGCGGGGATCGAGGCCACCGATGCCGAGATCGCCCGTTTCGAGACATGGCTGAAAGACCAGCCCGAGGTCTCGTTCTGGACCTCCTATATCGGCACGCCCGCGCCGCGTTTCGTGCTGACACTCGATGTGCAGCCCGCCGTGCCCAATGAGGGTCAGGTGGTGATCGAGACCCATTCTCTGGCAGATCGTGACAGCCTGCGCGCCAAGATCCGCCGCTATTCCGATACCCGCGCCGGTGTCGAGTTCTTCCCCAAACCCATCGAGCTGGGTCCGCCGGTGGGCAAGCCCGTGCAATACCGGATCTCCGGTCCCGATGATACGGTCCTGCTGACCGAGGCGCGCAAACTGGCGGCGCTTCTGGCTGGGGATGACAGGCTCTATGCCATCGATATGGATTGGGGCACGCCCGCGCGGGTGGTGAAACTGGATCTGGATCAGGCGCGGATGCGCCAGCTGGGGCTGACACAGTCTGATGTGGCGCAGGTGCTGAGCACGCTCTATTCCGGCACGACCATCACCAATCTGCGGCAGGGAATCGATCTGATCGAGGTCGAGCTGAAGGGCCGCAAATCCGACCGCGACACGATGGACGGGCTCCGCAGCCTGCAATTCGCCAATGCCAGCGGCGATCCCATCCCGCTGACCTCGATTGCGCGGTTCGAATATGTGACCGAGCCGCCCGTGATCCATGCGCGTGACCGCGTGCCCACCATCACCGTGCGCGGCGCGATTGACGGAGGCGACCAACCCGCGACTATCGTTGCGGAGCTCGCCCCGAAAATCGAGACCTTTACCAAGGCGCTACCTGCGGGCTACGGACTGGCCTTGGGCGGAGCGGTCGAGGAAAGCGGCAAATCACAGGCACCGATCATTGCCATTGTCCCCTTCATGGTGCTGATCCTACTGACGCTGATCATGTTCCAGCTGCGCAGCTTCCGCCTGATGGTGGTGGTGCTGGCAGCCGCCCCTCTGGGGCTGATCGGGGTGGTCGCCTCGATGCTGCCGCTGGGGGCGCCCATGGGCTTTGTGGCGCTTTTGGGGGTGCTGGCGCTGATCGGCATCCTGATCCGCAATTCGGTGATCCTGGTCCAGGCCACCGAGGATCTACGCGCCGAGGGCCATGACCGCTGGAGCGCCATCTGGCATGCCTCGGACCAGCGCGCCCGCCCGATCCTGCTGACGGCGGCGGCCGCCTCGCTGGCGCTGATCCCGATCGCCCGCCAGATCTTCTGGGGGCCGATGGCCATTGCCATGATGGGGGGCATCATCGCGGGCACGCTGATTACGCTTCTGTTTGTTCCTGCGCTCTATTGCGCCATTTTCCGTGTAAAGGCACCGCAGAAGGCGTGATCCCAAGCGAGGGCTTGGCGAAACAGGTTCCGTCACGCTATAGACATCTGATCGTGGAGGAGGAACCCGATGGCTGGTCCAGCGCTGGTAATCTTTGATTGTGATGGCGTCCTGATCGATTCCGAGGCGCTCTCTGCCAGTGTTTTCATCGCGGAACTGGCCCATCTGGGAATTACAATCGACCTCGACTATTTCACGCAGCACTGTCTTGGCCGTGCCTTCCCGACCGTGCGCGCAACGCTGGAACGTGATTTCTCGCGTTCTTTGCCCGACACCTTCGAGGCGACATTCCGCACCCGTCTGGTCGAGCGGTTCTCGACCGAACTGGTTGTAGTGCCGGGGGTCATCGGGGTGATCAAGGCGCTTGAGGTGCCCTACCACCTGGCCACCTCCTCCGCGCCGGCACGACTTGCACAATCGCTGGCCATTACAGGGCTTGATACACTCTTTGACGGGCGGGCCTCGACCGCCTCCGAGGTCATGCGCGGCAAACCCGCGCCCGATCTGTTCCTCCATGTAGCAGGTATCTATGGTGTGTCGCCCGAGAACTGTCTGGTGATCGAGGATTCCACGGTCGGGATCGCAGGGGCGAAAGCCGCCGGTATGCCGGTCTGGCGGTTTCTGGGTGGTGCGCATCTGGCCGGTCTGGCCCGTGCCCATGCCCTGGCCCCTGATGACCCTGTCCTGCGCGGCGGGGCCGATCTGGCCTTCCGTGATTTTGCACAATTCGACGCGCTTCTCGCGCAATGGCCGGCACCCCATTCCTGCACCGGAGAGGTCTCATGATCCAGCCCGACCGCCCCAACGAGGCCGAAGCCAATCTGCTGGATCTTGCCGCCCGCGCGGCATGGCTGTCTTTTGTAGGGGGCATGACGCAGGACCAGATCGCGCTCGAGCTGGGGATCTCGCGCCAGCGGGTTCAGCGGCTCGTGGCGCGCGCCTCTGCCGAAGGGCTGATCCGGGTGCGCATCGATCATCCCATTGCCGAATGTCTGGAGCTGGAGCAGATCCTGCGCAAGCGGTTCGGACTGCAATCGGTGCGCGTGGCCCCCTCGCTCTCGGAAACGGGCGACCCGAATGACACGATCGCGCCATTCGCGGCCCCGATCCTCGAGCGGTTTTTCACCGAGCCTGACGCCAAGCTGATCGCGCTCGGCACGGGACGGACCCTGCGGATGATCGTGGAGCGGATGCAGACCATCGCGGGCGATCATCACAGGCTGGTCTCGCTTATCGGCAACGTGGCGCCTGACGGCTCGGCCTCGCATTACGAGGTGATCGTGCGGCTGGCCGAGAAAGTCTCGGCGCCGCATTTTCCGATGTCGATCCCTGTGGTCGCGGCCACCGAGGCAGAGCGCGATCTGTATCGCTCGCTTCCGCATGTGAAAGCCTCGATCGAGCTGGCGTTACGGGCGGATTTCGCGGTGGTCGGCATGGGCCAGATGGGGCCTGACGCGCCGCTTCTGATGGACGGGTTCATCACGCCCGAAGAACATGCCGACTGGGTCGGGGCCGGCGCCATCGGCGAGATCGGCGGTCACGCGTTCAATGCCGATGGTCAGTTTCTCGACCATCCCATGTCGCGCCGGATCGTGGGCGCGCGCGTGCCGCATGGCAATATGCCGGTGCATTGCTTCGCGGCGGGCCAGAAAAAGCTGCCCGCCCTGCGCGCGGCTCTCCGGGGCGGTTTATTGAGCCATCTGGTCACGGATGAGCGCACCGCGAAAGCACTTCTTAACGCTTGATTCCCATTCTGCATTGATGCGCACTTTTTACGGCATTTTGCTGTATGATCTGCGCATCCCTGCATGATGGAGACGGGACATGTTACCGCTATCAACTATCTGCGCACAATCGCAGGGCGTTTTGCGCATAGCACCCATCTCCAAGACGCAATTCACACTTGACTCACGGGCCCGTTCATGAGCATTTGCCCATAGAGCGGATAATTGCTCGTTTGAATTTTGGGAGGAATTCATGACCAAGACAATCCGTGCCCTTCTGGGTGCTTGCGCCTTGGGCGCGCTTGCCACAGCCGCTGCAGCCGAAACCACCATTACTGTTGCCACCGTGAATAACGGCGACATGGTGCGCATGCAGGGCCTGATGGACGACTTCTACGCCAAACATCCCGACATCAAGGTCGAGTGGGTCACGCTGGAGGAAAACATCCTCCGTCAGCGCGTCACGCAGGATATCGCCACCAATGGCGGCCAGTTCGACGTGATGACCATCGGCAATTACGAGGTCCCGATCTGGGGCCAGCGTGACTGGCTGGTGCCGCTGAACGACCTTCCGGCAGATTACGATGCCGATGACCTGCTGCCCGCCATGCGCTCGGCGCTGTCGGTCGATGGCACGCTTTACGCGGTTCCCTTCTATGGCGAATCCGCGATGGTGATGTATCGCAAGGATCTGGCCGGGAAAGCCGGTGTGACCCTTGGTGACAATCCGACCTGGACGCAAGTCAAGGAAGCGGCCGAGAAGATGACCGATAAAGACAACGGCATCTATGGCATCTGCCTGCGCGGCAAGCCGGGCTGGGGCGAGAATATGGCCTTCATCTCGGCAATGGCCAATTCCTATGGCGCGCGCTGGTTCGACATGAACTGGGAGCCGGAATTCGACAGCGAACCGTGGAAGGCTGCCGTCACCGACTATCTCGACCTGATGACCAAATACGGTCCTCCGGGTGCCTCCTCGAACGGCTTCAACGAGAACCTGTCGCTCTTCCAGCAAGGCAAGTGCGGTATGTGGATCGATGCGACCGTGGCAGCAGGCTTCGTGACCGATCCCGAGGAATCCACCGTGGCCGACAAGGTCGGTTATGCGGTCTTCCCCAACAAGGACGGCATCGACAATCATGGCAACTGGCTGTGGTCGTGGAACCTCGCCATTCCGGAAAGCTCGGCACATAAAGACGCGGCAAAAGCCTTTGTCGAATGGGCGACCTCGAAAGAGTATACTCAGGTCGTGGCCGACAAGCAGGGCTGGCGCGCAGCTCCTCCCGGCACCCGGACCTCGCTCTACGAGAACCCCGACTATCTGGCCGCCGCGCCCTTCGCACAGCTGACCATCGACACGATCTCCAAGGCGACGCCCGAGAAACCGTCGGTGCAGGAAGTGCCCTATGTCGGTGCTCAATTCGTCTCGATCCCCGAATTCCAAGGGATCGGCACGGCTGTAGGCCAGATCTTCTCGGCAGCTCTTGCCGGGCAGATGGGTGCGGATCAGGCGCTGCAATCCGCGCAGGCACTGACCGAGCGTGAGATGAAAAAGGCCGGTTACATCAAGTAAACGCTGACGCCGTCACTCACGGTATGCGGGCAGGATCATCGGCCTGCCCGCATTTCCCGTTATCCGGCACTGATACCGCATCCAATGCGCATAACAAATCCGGCCCCGCATCCTGTGGGACCGTATTCACCACTATTGTCCCAACCAAGCGTGCCGAGGTAGCCCATGGCCACGAAGCATTCACGCGCCGCCGCGAGGTTGATGATCTCTCCTGCCGTAATTCTCCTTCTCGGCTGGATGATCGTCCCTCTGGCGATGACGCTCTACTTCTCGTTCCTGCGATACAATCTTCTCATGCCCGGCATGGAAGAGTGGACAGGCTTCCTCAATTACGAGTTCTTTCTGACCGACCCTGCCTTTACCACGGCCCTGATTAACACCCTGTTACTGGTCGTCGGTGTTCTGGTGATTACCATCGTGGGCGGCATCCTGCTGGCGCTGCTGCTGGACCAGCCCTTCTTCGGTCAGGGGATCGTGCGCATCCTCGTCATCGCGCCCTTCTTCGTGATGCCCACCGTCTCGGCACTGGTGTGGAAGAACATGTTCCTCAATCCGGTGAACGGGCTCTTCGCGCATATCGCGCATTTCTTCGGCCTGCCCGCCTATGATTTTCTGGCGCAGGCACCGCTTCTGTCGATTATCGGCATCGTCTCGTGGCAATGGCTGCCTTTTGCCACGCTGATCCTGCTGACCGCGCTGCAATCGCTCGATCAGGAACAGCTGGAGGCGGCCGAAATGGATGGCGCCTCGAAACTGGCGCGCTTCTTCCACATCATGCTGCCGCACCTGTCGCGGGCGATCACCGTAGTGATCCTGATCCAGACGATCTTCCTGCTGTCGATCTATGCCGAGATCCTCGTGACCACCAGCGGCGGTCCGGGCGTAGCCTCGACCAACCTGACCTATCTCATCTACATCCAGTCGCTTCTGCAATTCGATGTGGGTGGCGGGTCTGCCGGTGGCGTCATCGCGATCATCCTCGCCAATATCGTTGCGATCTTCCTGATGCGGATGATCGGCAAGAATCTGGAGGCCTGATATGGCGCGTGCTGTTACTCCCCGCCGCAAGGCGCTGACCACCGTGCTTGCATGGGCCGTGGGCATCGCGATCTTCTTCCCGATCCTTTGGATCTTCATCCTATCCTTCAAGACGGAAGGCAACGCGATCGCGACGCCGTTCAAGATGATCTTCTCGGGCTGGACGCTCGAGAGCTACCACACCGTGCTCGAACGCTCGAACTATCCGCTGTTCTTCATGAACTCGGTGATCATCTCGGTGGGCTCGACCCTGCTGGCGCTGGTCATCGCGGTGCCTGCCGCATGGGCCATGGCCTTTGTGCCGGGCAAGCGCACGAAGGATGTGCTGATGTGGATGCTGTCCACCAAGATGCTGCCGCCGGTGGGGGTTCTGGTGCCGATCTACCTGATCTTCCGGGATCTGGGTCTTCTGGACAGCCGCATCGGTCTGGTCTTCGTCCTGACCATGATCAACCTGCCGATCATCGTCTGGATGCTCTATACCTACTTCAAGGAGATCCCCGGCGAGATCCTCGAGGCCGCCCGTATGGATGGCGCAGGGCTCAAGGAAGAGGTGCTCTATGTGCTGACGCCGATGGCGATCCCCGGCATGGCCTCGACCGTCCTTCTCAACATCATCCTCGCCTGGAACGAGGCCTTCTGGACGCTGAACCTCACGACCGCCAAGGCCGCGCCGCTCACGCAGTTCATCGCCTCCTATTCCTCGCCCGAGGGTCTCTTCTACGCAAAACTCTCTGCCGCCTCGATCATGGCCATCGCGCCTATCCTGATCATGGGCTGGTTCAGCCAGAAACAACTTGTCCGCGGCCTGACCTTCGGCGCGGTGAAATAAGGAACCTAGTCATGGGACAAATCACTCTTAAGGGCGTGCGCAAGACCTTTGGCGAAGTCGAAGTCATTCCGCCGCTGGATCTCGATATCAAGGACGGCGAGTTCGTGGTCTTCGTGGGGCCGTCGGGCTGCGGGAAATCTACCCTTCTGCGCCTGATCGCGGGGCTCGAGGACCTCTCGGGCGGACAGATCATGATCGACGGCACCGACGCCACCGATGCGCCTCCCGCCAAACGCGGTCTGGCAATGGTGTTCCAGTCCTACGCCCTCTACCCGCATATGTCGGTCAAGAAAAACATCGCCTTCCCGATGAAAATGGCGGGTGTGGCGGCCGACGAGCAGGAACGCCGCATCAAAGCCGCAGCCGAGGCGCTCAACCTCACAGATTACCTGCACCGCAAGCCCGGCCAGCTCTCGGGCGGTCAGCGCCAGCGGGTGGCCATCGGGCGTGCCATCGTGCGCGAGCCTTCGGCGTTCCTCTTTGACGAGCCGCTGTCGAACCTCGACGCCGCGCTGCGCGTGAATATGCGCCTCGAGATCTCCGAGCTGCACCAGAAGCTCAAGACCACCATGATCTATGTGACCCATGATCAGGTCGAGGCGATGACCATGGCCGACAAGATCGTGGTGCTCCGCGCAGGCAAGATCGAGCAGGTGGGCTCCCCGCTCGATCTCTACCGCAGCCCCGATAACCGTTTTGTCGCGGGCTTCATCGGCAGCCCCAAGATGAACTTCATCGAAGGCGAGCGGGCCGCGTCGCGCGGCGCCCATGCGATCGGCATCCGCCCCGAGCATATCGATCTGTCGACCACGCCGGTCGAGGGCGCCATCGAGGGCCGCGTGGGCGTGTCCGAGCATCTAGGCTCCGATACCTTCGCGCATGTCCATGTGGACGGCATTGGCCAGTTCAATGTCCGCGTCTCGGGTGATGTCGAGGTTTATGCAGGCGACACCGTCTGGCTGACCCCGCAGGAACACAATATCCACCGCTTCGACCAGAACGGCCTGTCGATCCGCTGATGCTGTCGATCCGCTGAACCCTATCCGGCGGGGGGCCACGGCCCCTCGCCCCACAACGCCCCCCCTTTCAGATAGGTGCCACCATGGTACAGCTTTCCAACGCCACCCTGTCGCAACTGCCCGAGGCCGTGAAGCGCCCGGGCTATGACCGCAGCAAACTGACCCCCGGTATCGTGCATATCGGTCTGGGCAATTTCCACCGCGCGCACCAGTCGTGGTATCTGCACCGGCTGATGGAGGCGGGTCTGGCCCATGACTGGGCGATCCTCGGTGCGGGCGTGCGCGCGCCGGATGCGGCGATGCGCGAACGACTGCTGGCGCAGGACTGCCTGACGACGCTGATCGAGCTGGACCCCAAGGGCCAATCCGCAGAGGTTGTGGGCTCGATGATCGGTTACATCCCGATCGAGGAGGGCAATGGCGCGCTGATCGAGGCCATGGCCCGTCCCGAAATCCGCATCGTGGCCCTGACCGTGACTGAAGGCGGTTACTTCATCGACCCCGCCACCAAGGGCTTTGACGCGAGCCACCCCGATATCGTGCATGACGCCGCCAACCCCGAGAGCCCGAAGACCGCCTTCGGAGCCATCGTGGCCGCGCTGAAAATCCGCCGCGAAAATGGCACCGGCCCCTTCACCGGCCAGTGCTGCGACAACCTGCAGGGCAATGGCGCGATCCTGCGCCAGACCGTGGTCTCGCTCGCGCGCCTCTCCGACCCCGAACTGGCCGAGTGGATCGACGCCAATTGCACTTTCCCCAATGCGATGGTCGATTGCATCGTCCCCGCCACCGGCCCCAAGGAGCTGGAGTTGGTGCGGTCCTTGGGGATCGAGGACAATTGCCCCGTCACCCACGAGAATTTCCGCCAATGGGTGATCGAGGACAATTTCTGCGCAGGCCGCCCCGATTGGGACAAGGCTGGCGCGACCTTCTCCGATGATGTGCATAGCTTCGAGACGATGAAGATCCGCATCCTCAATGGCGGCCATCAGGTGATCTCCGATGTGGGCGAGATCCTCTCGGTAAAGCATATCTCGGAATGCATGGAGCATCCCAAGATCCACGCGCTCTACCGGAAGGTCGAGACCGAAGAGATCATGCCCCATGTCCACGCCGTCCCCGGTATGACGCCCGAGAGCTATGTCGATCTGATCGAGGAGCGGTTCTCGAACCCGATGATCGTCGACACCACCCGCCGCGTGGCCTTTGACGGCTCCTCCCGCCATCCGGGGTTCATCCTCCCTTCGGTGCGCGAATGTCTGGCGAAGGATATGCCGGTCGAGGGTCTGGCGCTGGTCTCGGCCGCTTGGGCACGCTATTGCACCGGCATCCGCGAGGATGGCACCACTGTCGAGCCCAACGACCCGTTCTGGGCCGATCTGCAGATCCGCGCCTTGGCCGCCAAGGACACGCCGCAGGCATGGCTCGACAACCGCCTGATCTATGGCGATCTGGCCGATGAGCCGCGCTTCGCCGGTCCCTTCTGCACCTGGCTCTCCATGATCCATACGCAGGGGCTCGATGCCGCGCTCGACGCCTATCTGGGGTAAGCCATGTATCTCGGAATTGATCTGGGCACCTCGGGCCTGCGCGCGCTTCTGATCGATGGTCAGGGGCGCAGCCTGGGCGCCGCCGAGGCCCATTATAAAGCCGTCCATCCCCATGCGGGCTGGTCCGAACAGGACCCTGCCGAATGGATCGCGGCCCTCGACAAGGCGGTGGCCACCCTGCGTGCCGCCCATCCCGAATTCACCGCCCTCAAAGGCATCGGCGTGGCGGGCCATATGCATGGCGCAACGCTTCTGGATGCCGGCAATCAGGTGCTGCGCCCCTGTATCCTGTGGAACGATACCCGCAGTCATATCGAGGCGGCAGAGCTGGATGCGCTGGCAGAGATGCGCGCGCTCTCGGCCAATATCGTCTTTCCGGGTTTCACCGCGCCCAAACTGGTCTGGGTAGCAAAAAACGAGCCGGAAATCTTTGAAAAGGTGAGTAAAGTCCTTCTGCCCGCCGCCTATCTCAACTGGTATCTGACGGGCGAGCATGTCGCGGATATGTCCGATAGCGCGGGCACGAGCTGGCTTGATGTGGGTGCGCGGGACTGGTCGGACACGTTGCTGGCCGCCAGCGGAATGCGGGCCGGTCAGATGCCGCGGCTCGTCGAAGGCTCGGCCCCCGCAGGGCATTTGCGCGCCGATCTCGCGCAGGCTTGGGGTGTGGGCGATGTCACCGTGGCAGGTGGCGCGGGCGACAATGCCGCAAGCGCTTGTGGCATCGGCGCACTTTCCGAGGGTCAGGGCTTTGTCTCGCTCGGCACATCGGGCGTGCTTCTGGCGGCGCGGGACGGGTTTGCCCCCGCCCCCGAGACCGCATTGCATACTTTCTGTCATGCCGTGCCAGACCGCTGGTACCAGATGGGCGTGATGCTCTCGGCGACCGACAGCCTCAACTGGCTCTCGACCATCACGGGCAAATCCCCGCGCGCGCTGGTCGAGCCGCTCGAGGCGACTTGGCACGAAACCCTGCCGCCGCCCGGACGGGTGCGCTTCCTGCCCTATCTCTCGGGCGAGCGCACGCCGCATAATGATGCTGCTATCCGTGGCAGTTTTACCGGGCTTGGCACCGACACCACCGTCGATGACATGGTGCTGGCAGTGCTGACCGGCGTGGCCTTCGGGCTGCGTGACAGCGCCGAGGCCCTGCGGGCCACCGGCGCCGAGCTGGGCCAGTTGTTTGCTATCGGTGGCGGATCGGCCTCGACCCTCTGGCTGAAACTGATCGCGACCGTGCTGGGGGTGCCGCTGGCGAAGCCGCAGGGCGGCGAGTTCGGCGCGGCTCTGGGCGCAGCCCGTCTGGGGCTCTGTGCGGCCACGGGCGCGGACCCCGCGCAAGTTATGACGCCCCCCGCGATCGGCGCGCTGATCGCGCCCGACCCAGCGCTTGCGGGCGCCTACGAGAGCGCCTATCAGGCGTTCCGTGCGGCCTATCCCGCGATCCGATCCATTCAATGAGGACCACGCCATGATCCTATGTGCCGGTGAAGCCCTGATCGATATGATCCCCAAGCCCACCACCCAAGGGCCCGACGGATTTGTGCCCCATAATGGTGGAGCGGTGTTCAACACGGCCATCGCGCTGGGGCGGCTCGGGCAGCCGACCGCGATGCTGACAGGGCTGTCGACTGACCTTTTCGGCACGCAGCTGGAAGCCGGACTGGCCGAGAGCCATGTCGACACCGCGCTCTGCATCCGCAGCCCGCGCCCGACCACGATGGCCTTCGTGAAACTGACCGATGGCCATGCAAGCTATGTCTTCTATGACGAGAACTCCGCCGGACGGATGCTGACCGAGGCCGATCTGCCGCCCCTGCCCGACACGGTGCGCGCGCTCTATTTCGGGGGCATTTCTCTGGCCTGCGAGCCGGGCGCCGAGGCCTATGCCGCCCTTCTGGCACGCGACCATGCGGATCGGGCGGTGATGATCGACCCCAATATCCGCCCCGGATTCATCCGCGACGAGGCGCGCTACCGTGCGCGTCTGGGGGCGATGATTGCCCGCGCCGATATCGTGAAAGTCTCCGACGAGGATCTGCACTGGCTCATTCCCGAGGGCTCCGATCTGGCCCAAAAGGCCCATGCACTACAGGCGCAGGGGCCGTCCATCGTCATCGTGACGCGCGGCGCCGCAGGGGCCACCGCCTGGTTTACAGAAGGTCAGGAGGTGTCCGTGCCCGCCCAGCGAGCGGAGGTGGTCGATACAGTCGGCGCGGGAGACTGCTTCAACGCGGGTGTGCTGTCCCGGCTTGCGGAGTTGGGGCTTCTCGACAAGGCCAGCCTGCGCGCCATCACGCCCGAGGCGCTTGGCGAGGCGCTCGGTTTCGGGGCGAAAGTAGCGGCGATCGTCGTCGGGCGTGCGGGGGCAAATCCGCCTTGGGCCGCTGAGATAAGTTAAAGTCCTGACAACCGCAGAAAACGGGCGCGTATTCCTTTCCGGATACGCGCCCATTCCATTTGGACAGATCGAATTTTTCCGACTATAACCTTAGGATAAAGAATTAATCCGAAAGCCATTTTGCCTCGGGACCGATTGGCGCAGTCCGCGCAAGGAGAGACACACGTGACAAGCGATGCGAAAACCCCGTCTTTCATCGTCGGGATCGCAGCCTCCGCAGGCGGTCTGGAGGCCACATCCCTGCTGGCGCAGAACCTCCCCCGCACGCTTGATTTGGCCTATGTGCTGGCCCAGCATATGTCGCCCAGCCATAAATCCATGTTGGTTCAATTGCTTGGCCGTGAAACCACGCTGGCCGTAGTAGAAATCGAGGAACGGGCCGTGCCTGCGGCGAACACGATCCATATCCCGCCGCCCGGCCATGATGTGGTGCTGGAGAATGGCGAATTTGTGCTGCGCAGCCCCGAAGGCCATCCTGCAGCCCCCAAACCCTCTGCCGACCGTCTGTTCAAGTCGATTGCCTCGGAAGTGGGCGAGCGTTCCGTCGGGATCGTTCTCTCGGGCACGGGGTCCGATGGCAGCTACGGGGTGCAGGCCATCCGCGAGGCCGGCGGTATCACCCTCGCGCAGGAGCCCTCCAGCTCGAAATATGATTCCATGCCGGTCTCGGCGATCCGCACCGGCTGTGTCGACCTCACTCTGACGCCGCAGCAGATGGGCCAGCATCTGGCCATGATCCTTGCCCAGCCGCGCGATCTGCAGAGCCTCAAGGACATCAACGAGCATACCGGCAAGAATGCCGATCTGTTCCAGATCCTGCTGGGCCATACGCTGGTCGATTTCCGCCAGTATAAGGAAAACACGATCAACCGACGCATCCAGCGCCGGATGATTGCCAAGGGGATCGAGAATTATAACGACTATGTCGAGCTGTGCCGCCGCTCGGTCGACGAGGTGGAGGCGCTCTATCGCGACCTGCTGATCTCGGTCACCAATTTCTTCCGCGACCCCGAGCAGTTCATCGCGCTGCGGGATGCGCTCAACAAGAAGATCAATGACGGGGTCGAAGAGCCCCTGCGCGTCTGGATCGCAGGTTGTGCCACGGGCGAGGAAGCCTATTCCATCGCGATCCTGATTGTCGAGGCCATGGGCGGGCTCAGCAAGGTCGAGAAGGATCGGCTACAGATCTTTGCCACCGATATCGACGACCGCGCGCTGGCGATCGGGCGGCGCGGACAATATCCGGCCTCTGCCGTCACCGATATCCCGCAGGAATATCTCGCGCGCTATTTCGAGCTGGCCGAGGACCATGTGGTGGTAAAATCGAAGCTGCGCAGCTTCGTCATGTTCTCGCGGCATAATGTCTTCCAGGACGCGCCCTTCATGTCGATCGATCTCGTGTCGATCCGCAATGTGCTGATCTATTTCGAACCCAAACTGCAGGAACGGGTCCTGACCCGCATCCAATATGCGCTCAAACAGAATGGCTATCTGTTCCTTGGCACCTCCGAGACGACAGGGGCGCTCGAGAGCTTCTTCGTGCCGCTGAGCCAGCATGGCAAGATCCTGCGCAAACGCTCGACACGGCTCAATTCGGCAAGCACCGCGCTCAATGGCTCGCTGCCGCCCACCAATCGCTTGCGCGCCACCTCTCCGGGTGGCTATCGCAGTGCCCCGCCCCCGCCCAATGACTGGTGGCGCTTTGATGCGCTGGCCAAGTCTGTGGTCAAGAACGGTTTCCTGACCAATCGCGACCGTTCGGTGGTGAAGATCTATGGCGACATCGCTCCCTTCGTGGAGATGCGCACGCCGATCCATGGCGGCATGACGCTGGATGTGCTGCAAAAAGCGCTGGCCTATGAGGCCAATTCAATGGTGCTGGTGGCGCTCAAGCAGCGCGAGGCGCGCTCGGGGCAATGGCATCAGCTCGAAGGCCGTGATTTCAACACCGTGCGGATGACCGCATGGCCGATCATCGATGACAAGGTCGACGAACCGGTGGTCCTGATCGGGTTCGAGACCGAAATGCGCTCGGCCCCCGATCCGGAAAATGTCGAACGCACCGACTATCTGGATTATCTCGAAACCGAGCTGTCGCGCACCCGTGACACGCTACAGATCACCATAGAGCAGCTGCAGACCTCCAATGAGGAACTCCAATCGCTCAACGAGGAGCTGCAATCCTCGAACGAGGAGTTGCAATCCACCAATGAGGAACTCGAGACCTCCAACGAAGAGCTGCAATCGACCAATGAGGAGCTGATCACCGTCAATGAGGAGCTTCTGGTCAATACCGGGCAGCTGGAACGCACCTCGGCCGAGTTGAACGGACTGATCAAGGGCCTGCCTACGGTGATGATGATGCTCGATCAGGGGCTCCTGATCCGTCATGCCAGCCAGTCGGCCGTCCGCACCTTCGAGGTGCGCGAGCGTGGCCATTCTCTGGGGCATCTTTCGCAATGCTATATGCCGATGGGGTATCCGCCGCTTGTGGATATCTGCTCGCAGGCGCTTCTGGACCGGCGTCCGCATTACCGGCAGTTCGAGATCGACGATCATTGCCATTCGATGACCGTATCGCCTCTGGTCACCGATAACGAGGGGCTGATCGGGTTGATCGTGCTGATCACATCGGTCGATATGACAGTGGATTCCCTTCTCAACCAGACGCTGCGCAAATTCTCCAATATCGGGACATGGCGCGTCAATCTGGCGACCGAGGAGGTGAGCTGGTCGAGCGAGACCTTCGCCATCCACGGCCTCCCCCCCGACAAGACCAAACGCAAGATGTCGGAGGCGGTGAACTTCTACCATCCGGACGATCGCGACATTGTCAAATCGGCGATCGAGACCGCACTGACCCGCAACGAGCCCTTCCATTTCTTCGCCCGCCTCAGGCGCGGCGATGGCACGACAGTGGTCGTGGAAAGCTCCGGCTCGACCGTGCGCAACGAGCTGGGCGAACCCATCGCCCTGATCGGCGTCTGCCGCGATTTCTCGCGCATCCAGAACGAGAACTTGTTGGTGCGCCATTACGACGAGATCACCACCGAACAGCATGTGGGCTTCTTCTCCATCGATATCATCAACAACCTGCATTACTGGAACCCGGTTCTGACAGAGATGCTGAACGGGAAAGATGCGGGAGCGCCCTCGCTCGACGGGCTGATCTCGCATCTGCCCACCGAGCGGCAGACGAGCCTGCGCAAGACCTTGCAGGATGCGATCCAGCAGAAAAAACCGTTCACCATCGAGGAGGTTCTGAATTTGCGTCACGGCGCCCCGCACAGATGCCAGATCCGCGGCAACATCGATTGCAACCAAAGTGGCCAGGTGACCCATGTTTACGGCTCGATACGGGCTATCGATTAGGCGTTTCTTCGACGGATCGGCTAATTTCAGCCATTTGAAAGCGGCGTGATCAAAAGCCCGCTCAGAATTAATCTCTTATTAACAATTACAACCAGATGATGAGTGAAAGAAACAAAATCCATTAGACCGAAAGGATACCCGAGATGGGTGCTGACGGGCAGAAAAGCCATCATGAGTTTGGGGTAGTTACTTTACACCTTCTACGCGACGATGTGACAGGCGCATGGTTTGCAGAACGGGTGGAAATGAACTTGGAGAACATGCGCAACCAGATCACGTTCCGGCAGCCGGAGCCTCTGGAAAGTGCTTTTATCGCCAGTTTCGCGCAGGCACTTGCCACACATCTCCCCACGGGTGGCGAGTTCTCGGTTTCGACCAATTCGCATAACGTGATCGAAGTGCCCGGCGCGATGCTGGGTGGGATGCGGATCATTGCCCAGCGCAGCGTGAACGGCATGCAGCGGGTTGCCGTGCGCTTCCGCAACATGGTGGGACAACTGCAGGCGATCCTGTCGATCCGCCACCGCAGCGAGGGCCAGACGCTGACCACTCTCGAAAAGGGCGCAACGGATGCGCTTTTGTCGCTTCTGATGCCCTGCCTCGATCTGGCCCATGTGGAGATCGACACCTTCTCCGATAGCGACCTTCCCTTCAAGGTCGCGCTCCGGCTTCAGGCGCTGACCCAGAAGAAAGAGGATCTCGCCTTCTTCGCCCATATGCTGCGCCGCTATGTCGAGAACACACCACAGATGATGGCGGTCGAACAGACCCAACCGGTGCTCGCGCAAGAGACCCAGACCATCCGGCTCGTCGCCAATAACTGACCTCCCCCCACATTCCCGATCCGGGCCTGTTGTCCAGTTTTTTGTTTCCCAGTATCCGGCCCGTGATCGTTGATCACAGGGCTTTTTTGTTTTCTCACTGCGAGAGCGACCTAGATTTCCCCCCATAAATCGCATGTCCGCGGGGTTTCCTTTCCGACCTCAAGGCGTGAGACTTGGTCAAAGACGAGTTGGTTGACTACGGGCGGAGGAAGCAATGTCTGATACCAATACCATCCTGATCGGTGCGCCGGTCGATTGCGGCAAGCGCGGCAAGGGCTGCCTGATGGGTCCGGATGCCTATCGTGTCGCCGGTCTCCGCGAGATCCTGACCGAACTGGGGCGCGATGTCCGGGATCTCGGCAATCTCGGCCCCGGCCCTCTGCCCGAAGTCACCCCCGACAACGACCGTATCTACAAGATGGCCGAAACGGTCGCGTGGACGCGGACCCTGATGGAGACCGGACGCGAGGCGGCCAAGCTGGGCTTTCCCATCTTCATGGGCGGGGACCACGCACTGGCGATGGGCTCGGTTGCAGGAATGATCCAGCATGCCGCGGATCTGGGGCGGCCCTTCTATCTCCTGTGGCTCGATGCGCATTCCGATTTCCACAGCCCGCAAAGCTCGGGCTCGGGCAACCTGCATGGCACCCCAGTAGCCTATCTGACGGGGCGCGAGGGCTTCGAGGGGTTCCCCGTGCTCGAGCACCATCTCGAGCCCTCGCATACCTGTATGATCGGGCTGCGCTCGGTGGACCCCGCCGAGAAACACGCGCTGAAAAAGAGCCCGATCCGCCGCTATGATATGCGCGCCATCGACGAGACCGGCATCGCGAAGCCTCTGGGTGACTTTCTGGCCGAGGTCGAGGCCGCGAACGGCATGCTGCATGTCTCGCTCGATGTGGATTTCCTCGACCCTTCGATCGCACCCGCCGTGGGCACCACCGTTCCGGGGGGCGCGACCTTCCGCGAGGCGCATCTGGTGATGGAGATGCTCCATGATAGCGGGTTGGTGACTTCGCTCGATCTGGTCGAGCTGAACCCGTTCATGGACGAGCGCGGCAAGACGGCGCAGCTGATGGTGGATCTGACCGCCTCGCTTTTCGGCCGCTCGGTCTTCGACCGCCCCACCCTCAACCATTCCCGCCGCTACTGACGCAAAACGCCCCGACCGTGCAGTCGGGGCGTTTTCCGGTTCTACCAAAAGGGCTTAACGCAGTGCGGCTTCCGGCTCCGCCTCGGCGCGATCATCTGTCATCCGCGACATGATATTGGCGACCAGCGCGCCCGAGATATTGTGCCAGACCGAGAACATGGCCGACGGCACTGCCGCCAAGGGGGAGAAATAGGCGGTCGCAAGTGCCGCCCCCAGACCCGAATTCTGCATCCCCACCTCGATGGCGATCGCTTTGCGGCGTGCAAGGCTCATGCCGGTCATACGCCCTGCCAGATAGCCGATCAGATATCCCAGCAGGTTATGCAGCACAACGACGCCAAAGATCATCACCCCCGATTGGACGATGGCGCCTTTGGAGGCGGCAACGACAGCCGCCACGATCAGCACGATCCCCGTGACCGAGACCAGCGGCAGTGCGGGCACAGCCGCGGTTACCAGCTTGGGCAGGAATCTCTGCGCAAGGATGCCCAGCACGAGCGGGAAAATCACCATTTTCAGGATCGACAGGAACATTGCCATCCCGTCTACCGGCAGGTGGGTCGAGGCGAAGGTGAAGACGAGGAAGGGCGTGACCACCGGTGCCAGAATCGTGGTCACGGAGGTGCAAGCCACCGACAGCGCCAGATCACCCTTGGCAAGATAGGTCATCACGTTCGACGAGGTCCCCCCCGGGCAGCAACCGACAAGGATCACACCGGCCGCCACTTCCGGCGACATCGGCACCACCAGCGTCAGCACCACTGCAATAAGCGGCATGATGACGAATTGCGACACCACACCGACCGCCACCTGCACCGGACGTTTGGCCACTTCCGCAAAATCCTGTGCCGAGATGGTCAGCCCCATGCCGAACATGATGATCCCCAGAAGCGGCACAATAAGCCCTTTGAGCTGCACGAAAACCTCGGGGAAGGCAAAGCCCAGAACGGCAAAGAGCACAGTCCAGAACGCGAAGGTTCGCCCCACGAACTGCGAGAAGGCGGCGATTGATTTCATTTTCTTCCTCGGAATCGTAACAAGATTTCTCATTTCTGATCCTGCGGATAATCACCTTGCTTTTGAAATTCAACCCGTCGTGGGAAAAAATGACAATTTGCCAATCATGCTTGGGAAATCCTCGGTGACATCGCCTGCGATCAGGGGCAGAAAGGGGCAACACGATGAAGGAGATTGCCATGCTCGTCCTCCCCGATGATGCGCAACATGATTACCCCCTGCTGGAGGCTCTGGTCGAAGACGATGATCTGGGCCAGATCGTCCTGACCCTTGCGCGTGCGATGGTGCCGCTTTCGGCACGGCTGGCGGCCGGAAAACTCCCCGGTGACCTGGCGGCTCTTGTGGGCGAGAATGACAGCGGGGATGCGCAGAAAGCGCTGGATGTAGGCGCGCATGACCATGTGATGGCGGCGCTCAAGGGCGCCAATATCCGCCATGTGCTGTCCGAGGAAGCCGCCCTGCCCAGCTGTCTCGATCCGGAAGGCGATTGGGATCTGGTCATCGATCCGATCGACGGTTCGGGCTCCATCGGGATCGGTGCGCCTTTGGGGATGCTGTTTGCGATCTATCCGGCGGGCTCGGGGGATTTCCTGCGTGCGGGCCGCGAGGCGGTGGCGGCGGGCTATGCCTCTTTCGGCCATTCGCTCGATTTCGGCTATAGTCTTGGCGATGGCGTGCATATCGCCACCTATGACGCGCAAAGCAATGCGTTCCATGTGACGCTGGCCAAGGTCATGCTGCCCGATCAGGCCAAGGTGATCGCCTATAACGCCTCGAACGAGCGCCACTGGCCTGCGGGCCTTCAGGCCTATGTCAATGACCTGCGACTGGGCAAGACCGGCCCGCGCGGGCGCGATTTCAATATGCGCTGGCTGGCGGCCGCCGTGGGCGAACTTCACCGTATCATCCTGAAAGGCGGAGCATTTCTCTATCCGCAGGATGCGCGCAAGGGCTACGAGAATGGCCGTCTGCGCCTGACCTATGAGGCGGTGCCGATTGCCTTCCTGATGGAGCAGGCCGGTGGACGGGCGAGCAATGGCGCGAGAGATATCCTCGATCTGGTGCCGAAAGAGGTGCATGAATTTGTGCCGCTGATCTTCGGTGCCTCCGAGGAGGTCGCGCTGATCGAGGACTATCTCGCGAAAAATAACTGACTAAAGTCAGGCACATCTCAGCTTGCGAGTTATGGATAATCACCCCATGATCTCCCATGAAATATGGGGGATCATATGGATCTGGTCGATGAATTACGCGCTTTTGTCGCCACCGCGCAGACCCGTTCATTCACAGCCGCAGCCGATCAGTTGGGTCTGTCGAACCGGCTGACCTCGAAATATGTGGCCGCGCTCGAAACACGTCTGGGCACGCGGCTTTTCCAGCGCACTACCCGCAAGGTGGGGCTGACACCCGCGGGCGAGGATCTGATGGCGCGCGCGCCCGCCCTTCTCGACGATCTGGATCTGATGATCAGCGACATCGCCGACGGCGCGCGTGGGCTGTCGGGGCTGATCCGCATTTCGGCCCCCGTGACCTTTGGCGAGGCCTATCTGGCCGAGATGCTGGCGCGGTTCGGCGAGGCGCATCCGGATCTGAGCATCGATCTGCGGCTGAGCGACCAATTCGCGGATCTGGCGGGGGACGGGATCGACCTTGCCTTCCGGATCGGCCAGTTGGACGCGATGGCGCTGAAATCGCGCAAGATCGGTGTGTTCGGGGTCAAGCTCGCGGCAAGCCCCGCCTATCTGGCCCGCAATGGGCCCCCCGCGCGCCTTGCCGATCTGGAGAACCACAACTGCATTATCGACAATAACCGCCGCACCCCGCGCCGCTGGAGGTTTGCGAACGGGACGATCGTCACGGTGAACGGGCGGTTTCAGGTAAACTCGGCGCGCGTGTCCTGCCGCTATGCGGAGATGGGCCTCGGCATCACCTATTGTCCGGATTTCGCGCTGCGTGACGCGCTGGATGCGGGCAGTCTGGTGGAGATTCTTCCCGAAGAGACCGGCGAGAGTTTTCCGGTCAATATCGTCTATCTCGAGGGCCAGCGCCTGCCGACCAAACTGCGCGCGCTGGTCGATTTCGCCCGCGAAGATATGAAACGCTCGGGTCTTCTGACGGTATGAAACGGGGCCGCAACCGGCCCCGTTCCCGCGTTTAATGGGCGGCTTCGACCGCACCGGCCTCGGTCAGCGCCGTCATCTCGTCTGCGGCCAGACGCAGTTCGGCCGCTTTCACGAAACTTGCCAGCTGGCCCTCGCTGGTGGCCGAGGCGATGGGCGCTGTCACGCCATCACGCGCGATCAGCCATGCCAGCGCCACTTCGGCGGGTTTGGCCCCGTGCGCATCGGCCACCTCGGTCAGCGCCTTCACGATCGCCATGCCACGGTCGTTCATATATTTCTCGACCATGCCACCGCGTTTGGACCCTTTAAGATCCTCGGGGCTGCGATATTTGCCGCTCAGGAAGCCCGCTGCGAGGCTGAAATAGGTTACCACACCAATATTTTCGGCAATGCAGAGATCGCGCAGCTCGCCCTCGAAACCGTCACGGTCATAGAGATTATATTCGGGCTGGAGCACCTGATAGGCCGGAAGCCCCTTCTCCTTGGCCGCTTTCTGTGCCGAAGACAGCAGCGCATAATCATAGTTCGACGCGCCGATGGCGCGGATCTTGCCCGCCTTCAGGAGATCCTGATAGGCGCCCAGCGTCTCTTCATGGGTCACGCTGTCATCGGGCCAGTGCGAGAAATAGAGATCGACATGATCGGTTTTCAACCGGCCCAGCGACAGATCGATTGCCTTGGAAATCCAGTCCTTTGACAGCCCCTTCTCGCCCGGGCCGCCCATATCGGAGCCGACCTTGGTAAAGAGCGTTACCTTCTCGCGCATCCCCGGACGGGCCGCAAACCATTTGCCGAGGATCGTCTCGGATTCGCCGCCTTTATTTCCCTCGACCCATGCGGAATACACATCGGCCGTATCGATGGTGGTGAAACCATGATCGATGAGTGCATCAAGCATGCGGAAACTTGCGGCCTCATCCAGCGTCCAGCCGAATACATTGCCGCCGAACACGATGGGAGAGATCTCGAAACCAGTGGTGCCAAGGGATTTGGTCTTCATGAAAGGCCTCCTTTTTCAAATTCTCCGGCGCATCCTGCGCGCCTTCGACCCATGACAGTAGGACGGCTGCAGTGTGGGAAAATGCCCGAAGCCCTGCAAACAGTATTCTCCCTCATGAAATAATGGTGAGGCCGTCATGCGCCCCCTGCCATAGTTCCGGCCAGATAACTGTGATTTTCCATGACCAGATCGCGCAGGAAACCGGCAACCGCCCGCACCCGCGGCGATTGCACCAGATCGGTCTGCGTCACCAGCCAGACCGGCTGATCGATCCCCAGATCGGCGCGCAGGCAGACCAGCCCGCGCGGGCGGGCCAGAAAATGTGGCAGCACGGCCAGCCCCAGCCCCGCGACACAGCCCGCCACCTGCGTGGCAAGCGAGGTGGTCGACAGGACGGGCGGGCGGCCCTGCAGCACCTGTTCCACCCAGATCGCGGCGGCCAGATGCGCGTGCCCCTCGCCCCACATGATGAAACGGTCCCGATCGAAGGCCGCTCCATCCGCCGGCGCCGCGCGCCGCGCCAGATATGTCGGCGCGCCATAAAGACCGTAGCCCAGTCGCCCCAGCCGTTGCAGCGTGACATGACCTCGCTCGGGCTTGACCATGCGCAACGCCAGATCGGCATCGCGCCGATGCAGGTTAACGGTGCGCACATCTGTCACCAGATCGAGGCATAGTTTGGGATGGCGCTCTTGTAACCGACCCAAGGCAGGCAGGATGAGATCGGTGGCGAAATTCTCGGCCGTGGCCAGCCGGACCGTGCCCGTTACCTCGCGCGAGGGCTGCACATGACCTGCAAGGCTGTTGGCGGCAGCCTCCATATCCTCGGCCCGTTCCACCAGCGCCGCGCCATCCTCGGTCACGCGATACCCCGTCTGGGTGCGCAAGAACAAAGGCGCGCCCATCGCCGCTTCCAGCCGCTCGATCCGGCGCGAGACCGTGGCAAGCCCCAGATGCAACTGGGCCGCCGCTCCCGAGAGCGTGCCCGCCCTCACCACCGCCAGAAATACTTTCAGATCATCCCAGACCACTGCCATCGCGCCACCTTTACCGATTATGGAAAACAATTCACCATATGAGTTAATACCCTCCAACTTCGGAAAATGACAAACAGGGGGCTCCAGGACAAGACGAAAGGACGGATCATGCAAAAGCGCCACCTGACAAAGGATCTCGAGGTATCGGCCCTGGGCCTTGGCTGCATGGGGATGAGCGAGTTTTATGGACCCCGCGATGACGCACAATCGCTGGAGGTGCTGCATCGCGCGGTGGAGTCGGGGCTCGATTTCCTCGACACCTCGGATATGTATGGCCCCTTCCATAACGAGGAACTGATCGGGCGCTTCCTGAAGGAGACCGTTCAGCCCGTCAAAATCGCTACCAAATTCGGTATCGTCCGGCAGCCCGGCGCCTATGAGCGCCATCTCGACAACAGCCCTGCCTATGCACGCCGCGCGGTAGAAGGCTCCCTCAAGCGCCTCGGCATCGAACGGATCGACCTCTATTATGTGCATCGCGTCAATCCCGACGAGCCGGTCGAGGAGACGATGGCGGGGCTGGCGGGGCTGGTGAAGGAGGGCAAGATCGGCCATATCGGGCTCTGCGAGGTCAGCGCCGCAACACTGCGCCGCGCCCATGCGGTCCATCCGGTGAGCGCGCTGCAGACCGAATACTCGCTCTGGACCCGTGGGGTCGAGGACGAGATCCTGCCCGCCTGCCGCGAGCTGGGCGTGGGATTTGTGCCTTATTCACCGCTGGGGCGCGGCTTCCTGACCGGCGCCTATAGCGACCCGGGCAAACTGGCCGAAGGCGATTTCCGCGCCATGCTGCCGCGGTTCCGTGACGCCGCACTGGCCAGCAATCTGCGCATCGCCGATCTGGTGCGCGAGCGCGCGGCAGCCAAGGGCTGCACCCCCGCGCAGCTCGCACTGGCATGGCTTTTGGCGCAGGGCGAGGATATTGTTCCGATCCCCGGCACGAAGCGACTGCGCTATCTGGAGGATAATCTGGGCGCGCTCGATATCGCGTTCAGCGCCTCCGAGCTGGCCGCTCTGGACTGCGATCTGGCCGCCCTGCCGGTCGCAGGCGCGCGCTACACGGCAGAAGGCATGAAAGGGGTGGAGGTCTGAGGCTTCCCCTGCCCGCGCGGGCGCGCTATTGCTGAGCCTATGAGAGTTCTGCTTGTCGAAGATACCCCCGATCTGGCCCGCAATATCGCCGCCTTCCTGCGGCTACAGGGGCATGCGGTAGATGTGGCCGGGTCGCTTGACGAGGCCGAGGCGGCATGGGCCGTCACCGATTATGCGGGGGTTGTGCTGGATCTGGGGCTGCCCGATGGCTCGGGGCTCGCGCTTTTGCGCAACCGCAGACGCGCGGGAGACCGCACACCGGTGATCATCGCCACGGCGCTCGACCAGATCTCCGACCGGATCGCAGGACTGGATGCGGGAGCCGATGACTATGTGACCAAGCCCTTCGATCTGGGCGAACTGGCGGCGCGGCTGCGCGCCCATGCCCGCCGCTCGGAGGGCCAGCCCGCCGCCGAAACCGTGCTCGGCGATCTGCGTATCGACCGTGCCGCCGCCCGCCTGTGGCGCGATGACGAGGAGCTGCACCTGACCTCGCGCGAATATTCGCTTTTTGATGCGCTTCTGGCCGCGCGCGGACGCATCCTCTCGCGTATAGCGCTGGAAGAGACCCTGTTCGCCTATGGCGATAGCGTCGAGAGCAATGCCGTCGAGGTCTACATCTCGCGGCTCAGGGCGAAGCTGGGCGCGGGCGTCATCGTGACGCGGCGGGGCTTGGGATATCTGATCCCGTGAAGGCATGGTCGCTCAAGCGGCGCCTGTTGCGCAATGTGCTGGTGGCGGTGGGCATTGGCTGGGGAGCCACGCTCTGTGTCGGGATTTTCGCGCTCAATCACGAGATGGGCGAAATCCTCGATGACGCGCTGAAGGATGATGCGACCTTGATCGCGCGGCTTCTGGCGCAGGACAAGACCCGCACCATCGCCGAATGGGCCGATGCCCATCCTGATGGCGATGACTGGCGGCTGCGCATCCTTCACGGAACCGCCGCCGCCCCCGCCGCGCCTTGGCCGGACCTCACCCGCGACGGCGTCCACACCACCGAGGGCTGGCAGGTGATACGGCGCAGCACCGATGATGGCGTAATCGAGATCGGACAGAGCCTTGCCATGCGCCGGCACGAGCTGATGGAGGCCGCCCGCGCTTTCCTTTTCCTGATCCTGCCGCTCCTGTTACTGGTGACGGCGGCGATCATGCTGACGCTCCGCCAGAGCCTGTCCTCGACAGTGCGCTTTTCCGAAGGGATGCGCCGGCGCAGCGCCGAGGATCTGTCGCCGCTGGTCTCCGAGACCCTGCCACAGGAGATGACGCGCGTGGCCGAGGCCTTCAACATCTATCTCGCCCGCATCCAGAACCTGCGGGAAGCCGAGCGCCATTTCATCGCCAATGCCGCGCATGAGCTGCGCACGCCACTGGCCGTGCTGCGAAGCCGGATCGAGGTGATGGCCGCCGCCCCCGAGCGCCTGCCCGAGGCACAGGCCGATCTGATGGGCACGATCGACCGGCTGTCGCTCAGAGTCGAGCGGCTCTTGCAGCTCGAACGGGCCGAGGCAGGCTTGGGGCTGGCACGCGAAACCATCGATGTGATCGCGCTGATCCGCCTCGTCTGTCATGACATGCGCCCCGTCAATACGGGTCAGATGCCGATCCTTTTTGACGATAGCGATATAGAGGCCCTGCAGATCGAGAGCGATCGCGACGCGCTGGCGATCATCCTGCGCAACCTGCTGGGCAATGCGCGCGAGCACGGCACGGGCGAGATCCGGCTCCGGCTGGCGCCCGATGGCACGCTGACGGTCACCAACCAGACCAGTGGTCAGGCAGGGTTCCAGTTGGACCGCGGCGACAGATCGGCCAGTTCCAAAGGCGCAGGGCTCGGGCTCGATATCACCCGCCGTCTGGCGCAGGATCTGGGGATCGCGGTCACATTTGCCATGCAAGCCGGCCCGCCGCCGCAGGCCCGTGTGACCCTGCATCTGCCGTTGGCCCCCGCCGCGCCCGTGCGGGACTGATCAGCTCCGTGCCCCATTGCCCAACGAAAAGCCCCCCGCAGCCGCAAGGCAACGGGGGGAGGTTCGTCAGTCGGGCTCGTTCTCGTTCACTGCCCTCGTAGCGTCTTTTTTGCCTGGGCCCTCTCGACGTCTAGGGCAAGCGCACCTGCCCCCGAACTCCTTAACCACCACCCTGAAACGGGTCGAATGGGAAATCTCAGTGCAGACCGTAGACGCTGCCCGCCTGCATCAGCGTCACGGTCGAGGATGCACCATGCATCTCGATCTCGGCCACACTCATGGGACGGGCCCCAAGCCCCTCGCCCCAGACCTCGACCGAGGCCTGTCCGCCGAATGTGGCATTCAGCACCGATTTGAGCGCATCGCCAGAAAGCTTGGCGACCATGCCGCCCTCGATCAGCTCCAGCTCTGCCGCGAGCACGCGCGTATTTCCGATAATCAGTTCCAACGTCTTCTCCGCGAAACAGGTGAGAGGTGGTCAGGTCCGGCAGGGTGCCGGACCGCTAGGATCAGCTGCAGCCGGAGGTCCCGCCGCAGGTATTGCATTTCATGCAGGTGCCATTGCGCACGAGCGTGTAGTTGCCGCATTCGCCGCACGCCTCGCCCTCATAGCCCTGCATCTTGGCCTTGGTGCGCGCATCCATCGACACGGTCCCCGAAGTGACTGCCGTGGAGGCTTTGGGCGTAAACCCCGCCTGCCCTTCGGCAAACCCGCGGGCGGCCTGCGGGGCCGATTGGAACATCATCAGCTCCTGCGGCAGACGTTTGCGCAGATAGCCCGAAGACGAGATCTGGCGCAGCACCTCGAGCGATTTGGACGCGCCGTCCTCCTCGAGCGGAGCCGCCTCGCCGCCGATATCGAGATCGTCGAATGTGTGCCCCTTGGGCTTCACATGCGCGAGATCCGTGCGGTCGAGATAGGAGATCGCCAGCTCGCGGAACACATAATCGAGGATCGAGGTCGCATTCTTGACCGAGTCATTGCCCTGCACCATGCCCGCGGGCTCGAATTTGGTGAAGGTAAAGGCATCGACAAACTCTTCCAGCGGCACGCCATATTGCAGGCCCACCGACACGGCGATGGCGAAGTTATTCATCATCGCACGGAAGCCCGCGCCCTCTTTGTGCATGTCGATGAAGATCTCGCCCAAGGCGCCATCATCATATTCGCCGGTGCGCAGATAGACCTTATGGCCACCGACAATCGCCTTCTGGGTATAGCCCTTGCGCCGCGAGGGCAGTTTCTCGCGATGCGAGCGCACCAGTTCCTTGACGATGACCTTCTCGACGATCTTCTCGGCCAGCACCTGCGCCTTTTCCTGCGGGGTGCCGGAGGTCAGGATCTCCTCGGCCTCCTCGTCATCCTCGATCAGGGCCGAGGCCAAGGGCTGGCTGAGCTTGGAGCCGTCACGGTAGAGCGCATTGGCCTTGATGCCCAGCGACCAAGACAGTTCATAAGCCGCCTTCACATCCTCGATCGAGGCCGAATTGGGCATATTGATCGTTTTCGAAATCGCGCCCGAGATGAAGCTCTGCGCCGCCGCCATCATGGTGATATGGCTCTCGACCGACAGATAGCGCTTGCCCTTCTTGCCGCAGGCATTGGCGCAATCGAAGACGTTCAGATGCGCAGGGTCCAGATGCGGCGCGCCCTCAAGGGTCATGGTGCCGCAGACATGGTCATTGGCGGCCTCGATCTGCGCTTTGGTAAAGCCCAGATGACGGAGCATGTCGAAGCTCGGATCATTCAGCTTGGCCGCCGGAATACCCAGCGTCTTGGTGCAGAACTCCTCGCCCAGCGTCCATTGGTTGAACACGAAACGGATATCGAACGCGGTCGGTAGTGCTGCGTTGATCTTCTTGATCTCCGCATCGCCAAAACCGTGGCCGATCAGCGAGGTCGTGTTGATGGCGGGGCAATTGCCAAGGCTGGCATGGCCCACCGCATAGGACACGATCTCTTCGGCCTGCGCGGAGCTATAGCCGAGCTTGGCGAGCGCTGCAGGCACCGAGCGGTTGATGATCTTGAAATAGCCGCCGCCTGCGAGTTTCTTGAATTTCACAAGCGCGAAATCGGGCTCGATACCGGTGGTGTCGCAATCCATCACAAGGCCGATCGTGCCCGTGGGCGCGATCACCGAGACCTGCGCATTACGGAAGCCATGCGCCTCGCCCAAGGCCAATGCCTGATCCCATGCGACCGTGGCCAGCTCGACCAGCTTGGGGTCGGGGCAATTGGCATGATCCAGCGCCACCGGCTTGACCTCGAGGCCCTCGAACGCGTCGAGCCCATGGGCGGCGGCGCGGTGGTTGCGGATGACCCGCAGCATGTGTTGGGTATTCTTCGCATAGCCCGGGAAGGCACCAAGCTCGGCGGCCATCTGCGCCGAGGTGGCATAGGAGACGCCCGTCATGATCGCGGTCAGCGCACCGGTCAGCGCACGGCCCTCGTCCGAGTCGTAGCCCAGCCCCATATTCATCAGGAGGCCGCCGATATTGGCATAGCCAAGCCCCAGCGTGCGGAAATCATAGGAGCGCTGCGCGATTTCCGCCGAGGGGAATTGCGCCATCATCACCGAAATTTCCAGCGTAACAGTCCAGATCCGGCAGGCATGGATATAGCCTTCCGCGTCGAAGCGGCCGTCCTTGTAGAAGGTCAGCAGGTTCATCGAGGCGAGGTTACAGGCCGTATCATCGAGGAACATATATTCCGAGCACGGGTTCGAGCCGCGGATCGGGCCATCCTCGGGGCAGGTATGCCACTCGTTGACCGTATCATGGAATTGGATGCCCGGATCGGCGCAGGCCCATGCGGCATGGCCCACCTGCTCCCACAGGTCACGCGCCTTGATGGTCTTTGCAACCTTGCCATCGGTGCGGCGCAGAAGTTCCCAATCGGCATCGTCCTTCACCGCCTGCAGGAAGGTATTGGTCACCCGCACCGAATTATTGGAATTCTGACCCGAAACAGAGGCATAGGCATCGCTATCCCAATCGGTGTCGTAGGTCGGGAACTCGATGCTCGAGTAGCCCTGACGCGCATATTGCAGCACGCGGTTGATATAGGTCTCGGGGATCATCACGCCCTTGGCGGATCTGATCGCCGCCTTCAGAGCGGGGTTCCTAGCCGGATCGACCGCGCCTTCATCCGAGCCGTCAAAGGCGCGGATCGCCTCGAAAATCCTGTTCAGCTCGCGCTCGTGCAGCTTGGAGCCGGCCACCAGTGAGGCAACCTTCTGCTCCTCGATGACCTTCCAGTTGATGAAATCCTCGATATCGGGATGGTCCATATCGATGATGACCATCTTGGCAGCCCGGCGCGTGGTGCCGCCCGATTTGATGGCCCCCGCCGCACGGTCCCCGATTTTCAGGAACCCCATCAGACCCGAGGATTTGCCACCGCCCGAGAGCGGCTCGTTCTCGCCGCGAAGGCTCGAGAAATTGGTGCCGGTGCCGGAACCGTATTTGAACAGACGCGCCTCACGGACCCACAGGTCCATGATCCCGCCTTCATTGACCAGATCATCCGAGACCGACTGGATGAAACAGGCATGGGGCTGCGGATGCTCGTAGGCCGAGGCCGATTTCACCAGCTTGCCCGATTTCGGGTCAACATAATGGTGCCCCTGGCTCGGCCCGTCGATGCCGTAAGCCCAATGCAGGCCCGTGTTGAACCATTGCGGGGAGTTCGGTGCACCCATCTGGCATGCCAGAGTGTAGCGCATCTCGTCATAATAGGCCCGCGCATCCTCCTCGGTGGTGAAATAGCCGCCCTTCCAGCCCCAATAGGCCCAGGCGCCGGCCAGACGGTCGAAGACCTGCTTGGCCGAGGTCTCGCCACCGAAACGCTGGTCCTCGGGAAGATCCTTCAGCGCGGCCTCATCGGGCACGGAACGCCAGAGAAACTCGGGCACGTCCTTCTCGCGCACGCGCTTGAGCGCGGCAGGCACACCCGCACGGCGGAAATATTTCTGGGCCAGCACATCCGAGGCCACTTGGCTCCAGCCTTCGGGCACCTCAACGCTATCGTTACGGAAGACGATTTTCCCGTCCGGATTACGGATCTCGGACTGCGTGGTGGTGAAGGCGATAGCTCCGTAAGCGCCGCTCTCAGAGGTCGTGAATTTCCGCTCGATCTTCATCTGCTCAATTCCCTGAACAAAGCCAACTCTTACCCACCGACATTTCCGGCATACCAGACCGGAGCCTTGCACCCCCGTACAAGACTGATTCTAAAAGGAATCTGTATATTTGCCTGCGCGGCCTCCGCACCACTACATATGGTGGCTTCACCGGAAGCTCTGCACAAGTTGGCGCAGCTCCGGTGGCGCGTCAACTTATCTTTAACCAGCAAAATCGGCATTTTAGGATTGACGGCGGGACTCCTCGAAAGGCCGACCGATTCCTCCACAGAGGCATGCGGCAGCCCCACTACCATGCGGCCGCAAGTTTTCCTTGAGTCACGAAGGCTTGGCCCGACAACAGCCCGACTGGCTGAAGCTATCCACAGCCTATCGGTGAGCGGACGCAAAATCGGGCATATCGAAAAAATAACGCCATGCCTGCTCTCCCTCCGCCCGAAAGCGCCGGAGCGCACGGACAAAGCCGATTCCTAACGCTGCGGCATGTAACGCGGCGCCAAGCGAGTGGATCTCATGGTGAAGGAGAGGAAGTGGTCGGGGCGGCGAGATTCGAACTCACGGCCTTCTGTACCCAAAACAGACGCGCTACCAGGCTGCGCTACGCCCCGACTGCTGCCCTGATAACCGCTCGGTTCGAAAAGGGGAAGAGGTAAGATGCGAATAAACATCCTCTCCCGCGCCGAACGGGGAAATTAGTCGCTACAGGGGCGCAGCGCCACCTGACGCGCAATCATCGGATGCGACAAAACGGTACCGCGCGATATCCCGTCCGCCCGCGCCCTGCCCCCATTCAGCTCCAGCACGAAACGCGCATCGGCCCCCGAGGAGATCGGAGTCAGATCTCCGGGAATAGCGTTTTCATGCACGGAGACCACCATGCCGGCGGCATCGATAAAGATCATATCCAGAGGAATCAGCGTGTTGCGCATCCAGAACGACCGCGGGCCTTCGTCAGGATAGACGAAAAGCATTCCCGCATCTTCCGGCATGGATTCGCGATACATCAGACCGCGCTCCCGCTCCTTGACCGTTGTCGCCAGCTCGATATCAAAGCTATCGAGCTGCTTACCGTTCTCGCTGAAAACGGCACGGTCCAACGCGCAGGAAATCCCAGCGGCCTCAGCCGGCCCGCTATGATAGCAGGCCAGAGCAACCAGCGCGGCGCACAGAGAACCGGGCCGGAAAATCATGCTTGTGCCCGCACACCGTTTTCCCATGCGAGAACCTGCGCCGCCATCCGGCCACGCCGCCCCTCGATCACCTTGAGGCAGACCGCCTCGCCGGGAGCCAGATCGGCAAATCCCGACCGGCGCAGAACCTCGATATGGATGAAGACATCCTCGGACCGACCGAACACATTGGCAAAGCCGAAGCCCTTGACCTTGTCGAACCATTTCACACGAACCGGTTCGAGCGGTAGATTTTCCAGATCCGCCGGCTCGGTGCCATCGAGATCCTCGATCGGCGGCACGTCATCTTCGTTTTCCGGCGGTTCGATCTGTAATACCTCGACCGCCTGACGCCCGCGCGGCGTTTTCTGCACCCTGACAGAAATCAGTGCATTATCGGCGACCGACCCCTGTCCGAAGTTCCGTAATACATTGGCATGGAGAAGGATGTCGGGCCCACCTTCCCCATCAAGAATAAACCCAAAGCCTTTGGCTGGATCGAACCACTTCACTTTACCGCGTAGCTCGCTCAAGTCATGCACACCGTCAATCATGTGTAATAGATCCGTCGAATAAACCAGACACCTCGCTGCATGGCCCAATGCAGCCTGTGCTCCCATACCCTACAGGTAACGTAACTGTTTCCGAAAAAAAACGATTATTTTACCTCATTCGCAATTCACGAAGCGCGAAATTCAAGGATTTAGACGCTGAACGCTCCAATCTGACGTTGCGTCACATCTTTCCCAGCGGAAACGGTCATGCAAACGGAATGCACCATCCGCCCAAAATTCAATCTCCAGCGGAAGGATACGGAAGCCACCCCAGAACGGCGGGCGCTTGGGGTTCGGCCCTTTCAGGGCGGTGATCTTAGCCACTTCGGCCATCAGCGTCGCGCGGCTATCAAGGGGCTGGCTCTGGCGGCTCGCCCACGCGCCCAGACGGGATTTCAGCGAACGTGAGGCGTAATATTCGTCCGCCTGCGGACCATCCTCGCGCGACACGAGCCCGCGCACCCGGATCTGGCGGCGCAGGGACTTCCAGTGCATCACGAAAGCGGCCTTACCCGCATGATCGAGCTCCTGCGCCTTGCGTGATTCGTAATTGGTGTAGAAGACGAAGGCCCCGCCAGATGCGGCATCTTGTCCTTCGATCTCCTTCAGGAGCACCATCCGCGCATTGGGCAGACCATGCGCATCGACTGTCGAAAGCGCGATCGCGTTGGGATCGTTGATCTCTGTTCCCTCGGCCTCGGCCAGCCATGTTTTTGCAATGGCAAACGGGTCATTGCCCGCAAAAATTCCCTCGCGATCCCCCATCGGGTCATCCTCCGTCCATCTTTATTACCGCTGCAGCGGGCATGAAGCCCCGAGGCGCGGATACCATGCCACAACTTGCGCGCAAGGGCGCGGAATGCAAGCGCTGCACCTTGTTCTTTTGTTGCGTTTCTCTTAATGCAATCCGACATATCAGAGGGAAGCGGGGGAAACCTGACATGACCAATAACCTTATGGCAGGCAAACGCGGCCTGATCATGGGCCTGGCGAACGATAAATCCATCGCCTATGGCATTGCCAAACAACTTCGGGATGCAGGCGCGGAACTCGCCCTCTCCTATCACGGTGAAGCGCTGAAAAAACGCGTCGATCCGCTGGCCGAACAGCTGGGCTGCGATACGGTCGTCGAGTGCGATGCCTCGAATGGCGAGTCCATCGACCAGCTCTTCGCATCGCTGAAAGAGAAATGGGGCAAGATCGATTTCCTCGTTCACGCCATCGGGTTCTCCGACAAGAACGAGCTGCGCGGCCGTTATGTCGACACCTCGCCCGAGAACTTCCGCGTCACCATGGACGTGTCGGTCTATTCCTTCACCGCTGTGTGCCGTCGTGCCGTCGAGATCATGCCCGATGGCGGCGCGCTCCTGACGCTGACCTATTACGGTGCCGAACAGGTCATGCCGCATTATAACGTGATGGGCGTCGCCAAAGCGGCTCTCGAGGCTTCGGTCAAATATATCGCGGAAGATGTGGGCAAGCTGGGCATCACCTGCAACTCCATTTCGGCCGGTCCGATCAAGACGCTGGCCTCCTCGGGGATCGGCGATTTCCGTTACATCCTGAAATGGAACGAGCTGAACTCGCCGCTGCGCCGCAACGTGACGCAGGATGAGGTCGGCAAGGCCGCACTGTTCCTGCTGTCCGAGCTGGGCACCGCCACCACCGGCGAGACGCTGCATGTAGATGCGGGTTACCATGTCGTCGGGATGAAGGCCGTGGACGCGCCCGATATCGACGTCACCACCAAGCGCAAGGACTGAGCCTGTGCTCGGGGTTCTGGGCGCGATCTATCTGGTCCATCTGGCCGCGGCGATCTCGCCCGGTCCGGCGGTCCTGCTCTGCGCCCGGACCAGCCTGCGTGAAGGCTTCCTGCGCGGCACTTGGCTGGCGGTCGGCATCGGGATCGGTGCCTGCATCTGGGCCATTGCCGCGCTCTTCGGGCTGGCGCTGCTGTTCAAGGTGGCGCCTGCCCTGCTGACCGCGCTGAAATTCGCGGGTGCGGTCTATCTGATCTATCTGGCGATCAAAATGTGGCGCCATGCGTCCGAGCCGCTGGCCGATCTCCCCGAAACCGAAGCCCCGCGCAATGCAGCAGGGCTGGTCTGGCTCGGGATCGCCACACAACTTGCCAATCCCAAACCCGCGGTGTTCTTCGGGACCATATTCCTGACCTTCGTGCCGCCGCAGGCCCCGCCTTGGGTCTATGTCGCGATCATCGGCATCGTGTTTTTCAATGATGCGGGCTGGAATGTGATCGTCTCGCGGATCTTCTCGCTCGAACGCACGCGCCGCGCCTATCTGGATCTCAAAACCACAATCGACCGCGTCTTTGGCGGTCTCCTTGGCCTGCTCGGCCTCAAACTCGCCATTAGCTGAGAGGATACCCTCATGACCCGCCTGCCCCATGAAAAAGGCTTCCATATCAGCTGGGACCAGATCCACCGCGATGCCCGCGCGCTGGCATGGCGTCTGGATGGCAAGGGCCCGATCGAGGGCAACTGGAAGGCAGTTGTAGGCATCACCCGCGGGGGGCTCGTGCCCGCGATGATCATGGCGCGCGAGCTGGACATCCGCACCGTCGATACGATCTCTGTCAAAAGCTACAACCATCAGGCCCGGACCGAACCGCATGTGATCAAGCCACCGCAGGCCGATATCATGGGCGCGGATGGTGAAGGCGTTCTGATCGTGGATGATCTCGTCGATACGGGCCGCACGCTGGAACTGGTGCGCACGCTCTATCCCAAGGCGCATTTCGCCACGATCTACGCAAAACCGATGGGTGTGCCGATGGTCGACAGCTATGTGACCGAGGTCAGCCAGGATACATGGATCTTCTTCCCGTGGGATATGGCGCTGCAATATGTCGAGCCCTATCGCGGCACGGATGCCTGAGACGCTCGACTGAGATTATTTCCTGACTGTAGTCAGGAAATCAGCCCTTCATCTCACGCTGGCGCATTGGCATGGCATCGATCGTCGAAAACAGCTCGCTGACGCCCAGCGGGCTGTTCTGATTGACCTTGATCCCGCCATCCTTACCGACCAGCACAACGCGGAATCCCTCGGGGTTGCCGAGCGCGTCCCTCAGCGCGGAGGCTGATCCATCGGCCTCGGACAGAACCACAATGTCCCGATCCTTAAGTTCTGAGGCTGCGGATTTCAGATTGGTCATCTGGATCCTGTAGGCCGGATCGGCAGGATCATCGGCCAGCACGATCACCGGACGGGCCTTCCAGCGCAACCCGTCAAGGCTGTCATTGGTGCTGGTCAGGGTTACAAAATTGCTTGCCTGCTGCGCGTCTGCCCCACCGACAGCGGACATGATCCCCCAAGTCGATGCGGCGACAGCGGCAGCATAGGCAATCGGGCGTGCGGCATTGGGTAGATGAGGCATGGGCAATCTCCGAATTGGCTCCAAATTATCTTCCGTCGGGGCTCTGACCAGCAAGCAGCGGCGACTCACATCATGGCCACTCACGTCAGGTAAGTCTGTCATCACAACGTGACAAAAGCCCGAATTGTTCATTTTCAATTTGAGTTTTCTCGGAAAAACGCGAGGGCGCTACCGACATGGGCAAAAAATGCGCAGAACGGGTGGCACTTGGCCTTGTGCTTACGGGGGCAAGCTGCTCAGGTATGCGCAAGTTTACGAGGATAAGATGACACTCACGCCCCTTGCTCCGCCCATGGCCGCCACTTTCGCTCCGCCGGTGATGGAGGCGCGGCGCTGGCTCGAGGGTGTGACCTTCCCCGCAGATCGCCCTTTGATCAATGTCTCGCAGGCAGCGCCCGTGGCCGCGCCCCCCGAAGGGCTGCGCCGCGCGATTGCCGATGCGGCGATGACGCAGACCGAAGCGCATCTCTACGGCCCCGTGCTGGGGATGCCCGAGCTGCGCACCGAGCTGGCCGCCCAATGGTCCAAAGCCTATGGCGGCACGATCAGGGACAGCAATGTCGCCATCACCCAGGGCTGCAATCAGGCCTTTGCCGCCGCGATGTCGACGCTTGCGGCACCGGGAGACGAGGTGATCCTGCCGACGCCCTGGTATTTCAATCATAAGATGTGGTGCGATATGGCCTCGGTCACGGCCGTGCCCCTGGCCACCGGTGCGGATCTGTTGCCCGACCCCGAGAAAGCCCGCGCCCTGATCACCCCGCGCACCCGTGCCATCATTCTGATCACGCCCAATAATCCGGGCGGGGTGGAATATCCGCCGGCGCTTGTGCAGGCCTTCATGGATCTGGCGCGTGACCACCGGATTGCGCTGATCCTCGACGAGACCTATCGCGATTTCGACAGCCGCGAGACCCGCCCGCATGAACTGTTCACCGATCCCGATTGGGGCGACACGCTGATCCATCTCTATTCCTTCTCCAAGGCCTATCGCCTGACCGGCCACCGCGTCGGCGCGATGGTGGCCTCCGAGGCGCGTCTGGCCGAGGTCGAGAAATTCCTCGACACCGTCGCCATCTGCGCAGGTCAGCTGGGCCAGATCGGCGCGCTCTGGGGGATGCGCAATCTGGGCGATTGGGTCGCGGGCGAACGCGCCGAGATCCTTGCCCGCCGTCAGGCGATGGTCGAGGGGTTCAAACGGCTCAACGGCTGGCGGCTGATGGGCTGTGGCGCCTATTTCGCCTATGTCGAGCATCCGTTCACGCTCGATGCGCCCGATGCGGCCCGCGAGCTGGTCAGACAGGCCGGCGTCCTCCTGCTGCCCGGAACGATGTTCATGCCCGAAACCGATGCCTCGGGCAAACGCCAGTTCCGCATCGCCTTTGCCAATGTCGATGCACAAGGTATTTCGACCCTGATGGACCGGCTGAGCACCGTCTCGCTCTAAGGAAAACTCTGAATTCCCCGCGAGCAGACGGCCTTGCAGGGCCGGAATGCTTGCGGGCTTGATGAGTTGCGCCTAAACACCACCCAACACACTGACAGGCATGCCCCCCGGGCGGAGGAACTGATGGCAAACAAGCTGCGCACCCATGGCAAGAATACCGTGGTCTGGATTCTGCTCGGACTGATCGTGATTGGCCTGATCGGCTTCTCTGCCAGCAATTTCGGCACAAGCACCGGCTCGATCGGCTCGGTGGGCGACACCAAGATCTCGACCAATGACTATGCCCGCGCGCTGCAGCGCGAACAGAACCAGATGCAGCAACAGACCGGTCAGGCGATGAGCTTCCAGCAGTTCGAGATGTATGGTCTGGACCGCCGCGTGCAGGGCCAACTCTTCGGTCAGGCCGCCTTCGAGAACGCCGCCGACAAGATCGGCATCTCGATCAGCGATGACGAGCTTGCCAAGCAGATCCAGCAAATTCAGGGTTTCCAGAATGCCGCCGGTGATTTCGACCGCAACACCTACCAGATGGCGCTGCGCAATCAGGGCATGAAGGAGCGCGAATTCGAGCAGAAGCTGCGCGCCGAGGTCTCGCGCTCGATCCTGCAAAGCGCCGTTGTGTCGGGCGTCCATGCACCGGATGCCGAGGTGAATGCCTACGCCGAATATATGGGCCAGACCCGCAGCGTGGCCTGGGCCGAGGTCACCAAATCCGACCTGACCCAGCCTGTGCCCGCCCCCACCGAGGACGCGCTGAAGACATATCACGACGATCATTCGGATGACTTCATGTCGCCCGAGACCAAGAAGATCACCTATGTCTGGATCTCGCCCGACATGCTGGCCGACAAGGTCAAACTGTCTGACGACGACCTGAAAGCCGAATACAATTCCCGCATCGAGGAATTCCAGCAGCCCGAGCGCCGTCTGCTCGACCGTCTGGTCTATCCCGATATGGATGCCGCCAAAGCCGCCCGTGCGGCCTTTGATGATGGCTCCAAGGATTTCGAGGCGCTGGCCAAGGATCGTGGCCTGACGCTGCAGGATACCGATATGGGCGATATGGCCGAGGATGATCTGGGCGATGCGGGCAAGGAGATCTTTGCCGCCGATAAGGGCGCGGTCATCGGCCCCGTCGAGACCGATCTGGGCCCTGCCCTTTACCGTGTGAACGGGGTTCTGCCCGCCAATAACCGCAGCTTCGACGAGGTGAAGAGCGAGCTGGGCGAGAGCGCCCGCGACGCCGCTGCCCGCAAGATGATCGAGGACGAGCGCAGCAAGCTCGAGGATGAGGTTGCAGGCGGTGCTACGCTCGAGGATATCGCCAAGGATACCAATATGCAGCTGGGCACCATCGAGTATAGCGAGGACAGCTCCGATGGCATCGCGGGCTATGATGCCTTCCGCACGGCCGCAGCGCAGATCAAATCCGACGATTTCGCCGAGCTGACCGAGCTGGATGATGGTGGCCTCTTCGCAATGCGCCTCGATGGCACGACGCCCGCCGCCGTGATCCCCTTCGACAAATCCCGCGATCAGGTGCAGGCGGCATGGGAAGCCGAGAAGCTTCTCGAGGCCAAACAGGCCCGTGCCGACGAGGCCGTGAAAGCCGTCACCGACCAACCCGACACCCAACTCTCGGCCACCGGGCTTCTGACCACCGAAAGCGGCAATCTGGCGCGGGGCGCCTATGTCAAGGGCCTCTCGCCTGCCGCCCTGCAACAGGCCTTCACGCTCGATCTGAACGCGGCCGCCAAGGTCACCGATGGCGAGAAGGTCTTCGTTGTGCGCCCCGTCAAGATCACCAAACCCGATCTGAAAGACGATGCGACCGCCAAGATGGTGGAGAACCTGCGCAATCAGGTCTCGCAATCGCTGGCCGGTGACATGGTCGATCTCTATGCCACCGCGATCCAGAACGAGGATGGCATGCAGATGAATTCCACCGCCATCAACGGCGTCAACGCGCAGATGCGCTGACGCCACCCATTACCCAAAGCCTGAGGAGGTTCGACATGGTTGCCCTATTCCCGTCTTTCGAGGCGTTCGACTCCGGCTGGCAAGACGGTAAGAACCAACTGGTCTATGCGCGTCTGGCGGCAGATCTCGATACGCCCGTCTCGCTGATGCTCAAACTCACCGATGCGTCGAAAAACAGCTTCATGCTGGAATCGGTCACCGGTGGCGAGGTGCGCGGGCGCTATTCCTTTGTCGGTATGAAACCCGATGTGATCTGGGAATGTCGTGGCGAGACCGCGCGGATCAACCGTTCGGCGCGTTTCGAGGAGACCTTCGAGACGCTCGACGGTCACCCGCTCGACAGCCTGCGCGCGCTGATTGCGGAAAGCCGCATCGACATGCCCAAAGACCTGCCTGCAGGGGCCGCCGGCCTTTACGGCTATCTTGGCTACGACATGATCCGTCTGGTCGAGAAACTGCCCGATGTGAACCCCGATCCGCTGGGCGTGCCGGATGCGGTGCTGATGCGCCCGTCGGTGATTGCCGTCCTTGATGGCGTGAAGGGAGAGGTCATCCTCTGTGCGCCCGCATGGACCGGCTCGGGCCTTTCGGCCAAGGCCGCCTATGCGCAGGCCGCCGAACGGGTAATGGACGCACTGCGCGATCTGGACCGCACGCCCAACCAGCCCCGTGAAATGGGCGAGAACTTTGCCGTGGGCGAGCTGCGCTCGAACTTCACCCGCGAGGGCTATATGGCCGCGGTCGAGAAGGCCAAGGACTATATCCGTGCAGGCGATATCTTCCAATGCGTCCCCGCCCAGCGGTGGTCGGCCGATTTCCCGCTGCCGCCCTTCTCGCTCTATCGCTCGCTGCGCCGCACCAACCCCTCGCCCTTCATGTTCTATCTGAATTTCGGCGGGTTCCAGATCGTGGGCGCCTCGCCCGAGATCCTCGTGCGGGTGCGCGATGGCGAGGTGACGATCCGTCCCATCGCGGGCACCCGTCCGCGGGGTGCGACGCCCGAGGCCGATCGTGCGCTGGAAGCCGATCTCTTGTCGGACAAGAAGGAACTGGCCGAGCATCTGATGCTGCTGGATCTGGGGCGCAACGATGTGGGGCGTGTGTCGAAAATCGGCACTGTCCATCCGACCGAGAAATTCATCATCGAGCGTTACAGCCATGTGATGCATATCGTCTCCAATGTGGTAGGCGAGATCTCGGACGAGCATGACGCGCTCTCGGCGCTGCTGGCAGGGCTGCCTGCGGGCACCGTGTCGGGCGCGCCCAAGGTCCGCGCGATGCAGATCATCGACGAGCTGGAACCCGAGAAGCGCGGGATTTATGGCGGCGGCGTGGGCTATTTCGCGGCCAATGGCGAGATGGATATGTGCATCGCGCTACGCACGGCGGTGGTGAAGGACCAGACGCTCTATATCCAGGCCGGGGGCGGTGTCGTCTATGACAGCGATCCGGCGGCGGAATACGAGGAAACCGTCAATAAATCCAAGGCCCTGCGCAAGGCGGCCGAGGATGCCGGTCTCTTCGCCCATCGCGGCAATTGAACAACGAAAGGCCCGCAGCGCGCGGGCCTTTTTGCTGTCTGGCTTAGTCCTGCGTATCGAATTGCGCCGAGACCGGCGCCAGTGCCACGTCATCATGCGCGCCCGAGGCCCAGTCGCGCAGGCCCGCCACCGATTCCGGCCATGCGCTTAGCATGACCACCGTCTTCCCGTCGCGCTTCGCCTCGAATTCGGCGCGGGTCAGCTCGCGGGCGATATGGCTTGCCCGCTCGCGCCCGTCATCGAGCACCCGCCAGATCTTCGCCTCGGGCCAATCGGCATTATGCGCCAGCTGGGAAGCCGAATTGCTACCGCGGTCCTGCGTGATCAGGGCCAGACCGTCGCGCTCGGCCAGCTCCAGCAGATGCTGCGAGAGTTGGCGGTCGTTCTGCACCACAGGTGCCGCAGGTTCGACCAGCGCCACCGCACCCGGCACGGCCTGCCGCCATGCCTCCATCGCGGTGTCGAGATCCTGCACCACGGGTGAGGCAGGCAGCCCCGTCATCAGGATAACGACCTCGTAGCCCGCGCTCCGATACGCCTGCGCCACCGCCCGCGCATCCGACCGCGCGGGGTCGATCGCGATGGTCAGCGGATAGCCGAGGCTGAGAAGCGTGTCCTGATCCAGACCGCCTCTGGCGATGCCCCTATCGATCAGCACCACCGAGAAGAGCGCCGCGCCCTCGGGCCGCTCGAACGCTGCCCGATTGGTTTTCCATGCGCTGGCGTCGGGGGTCGGGGCGGCAGCAGACGGCGCGGCCCCCGCACCGATCTGCGGCAGGCGGTCCGTCGCCACATCGGGATCGGCGCGGAGCCCCGCCCCCTCGCCTGCGGCAAAGACCCGCGGTTTTTCGACCCGCCCATCCGGCAGGACCTGCGAGCCATCGGGCAGCAGCACGATCTCGGAGGCGGTTCCGGACGGGAGCGCGCTGGTGCCGTCATCGCCCTCGGGGGTGATCGCCGGATCGACCGGTTTCTCGGCCATCGGCAGATCGGGGGCCACGGCCTCGCCGGGTGGCGGAACGGGGATCTGCTCGATGCTCCCGGGCATATTGGCGGCCTCATCGCCGGTCGCGGGAGTGCCAGCGGTATCGGGCGCGCTCAGGCCCGCCTCGGGACGCGCGCCCGGATCGGTGAAATCCTCCACCTCCCCCGCATCGGGACCGACGACCTGTGCCAATCGTGTGGCCTGCGGCGCGGGGCGGGGATCGGGCGCGCGCTCCGGTGCCAAGTCAGGCGCTATATCGGGGGCGGCATCCGGCAGGGCAGCGGCAAGTCCGGCGGTAAAACCGGCGGGCGCATCGGTCGAATCATCGAGCGCGGCCAGCGGCGATACGGGCGCGGTATCGGGCGCCATTTCCTCTTCAGGTGCGGCGTTCTCCTTGTCCTGCAGGGCATGGCCCTGAACGGGCGTATCCGCCACGGGTGCTTGTGCGGCCTGTCTGGCAGGGGCATCGTCGGCCTGTAGCCCGTCCAGCGGCAGAATGAGCGACACAAGGCCCAAACCCAGCACCGACACGATCGCGCCAACTGCTACACCGGACAAAAGGCCTCGCACCATAAGGCAAACTCCCTCGTTCTTGCCAATCTCGCGGGCGGGATGCAGGAAATCATGGGTCCTGCCCTTGACCATCGCGCCACGCTGCGGGCATCTATAGCGCGACATCCATCCCGGATCACCCCGGAAATCGGCTCGGACGTGCAAAGCCTGCGCGGACGTGACCCAAAAGCTTCCCCGGTTCCGGCCCGAAGGCGTTAGGCGAGCATATGCTACTTCTCATCGATAACTACGACAGCTTCACCTATAATCTGGTGCATTATTTCGGCGAGGTGGGCGCGGATGTGAAGGTCGTGCGCAATGACGCGCTGAACACGCAAGACGCGATGGGCATGGGAGCCGAGGCACTGGTGCTCTCGCCCGGTCCGGGCACGCCCGCACAATCGGGGATTTGTGTGCCTGTGACGCTGGCGGCCTATGAGGCGGACCTGCCGCTCTTTGGCGTCTGCCTCGGCCAGCAGACCATCGGCGAGGCTTTCGGCGGCGATGTCGTGCGCCATACCGAGATCGTGCATGGCAAGATGGGCACCATCCATCACAACGGCAAAGGCGTGTTCCGCGGGCTGCCCTCGCCGCTTCAGGCCACGCGCTACCATTCACTGGTGGTGGACCGTGCTACCCTGCCCGACTGTCTCGAGGTCACCGCATGGCTGGAAGATGGCACCATCATGGGGCTGCGCCATAAGGAGAAGCTGATCGAGGGGGTGCAGTTCCACCCCGAATCCATTGCCTCCGAACATGGCCACCAGATGATCCGCAACTTCCTCGAGGATGCCGGTGTCACGCTGAAAGACATGAAAGAGGCCTGAGCGATGAGCGATGCGATGAAACCGCTGATCTTTGCGGCCTCCGAGGGGCCGCTTAGCCGTGCGCAGGCCGAACATGCCTTCACGCTCCTGTTCGAGGGCAAGGCCACGCCCGCCCAGATCGCGGGGCTCCTGATGGCCATGCGCGCGCGCGGCGAGAGCGTGAGCGAATATGCCGCGGCCGCGGCCGCCATGCGCGCGGCCTGTGTGCCGATCCATGCGCCCGAGGGCGCGATGGATATCGTGGGCACCGGTGGCGATGGCAAACACACGCTCAATATCTCGACCGCGACGGCCTTTGTGGTGGCGGGAGCCGGCGTGCCGGTGGCCAAACATGGCAACCGCGCGGCCTCGTCCAAATCGGGCACGGCGGATGTGCAGGGCGAGCTGGGCATCAATGTGATGGCCGGCGTGGAGGCGGCGCAGCGCTCGCTGAATGAGGCGGGCATCGGCTTCCTGATGGCGCAGGTCCACCACCCTGCCATGCGCCATGTGGGGCCCGTCCGCTCCGAGCTGGGCTGCAAGACCATCTTCAACATCCTCGGGCCGCTGACCAATCCCGCAGGTGTCAAACGCCAGCTGACAGGTGTTTTTGCTCCCGATCTGATCTGGCCGATGGCCGAGACCCTGCAACTGCTGGGCTCCGAGAAAGCATGGCTCGTCTATGGCTCGGATGGCACCGACGAGATCACTATCACCGGTGTGACCACCGTGGCCGCGCTCGAAAACGACAAGATCCGCGAGTTCGAGATCCATCCCGAGGATGCGGGCCTGCCGGTGCACCGGTTCCGCGATATCGTGGGCGGCACGGCGGCAGAGAACGCCGCAGCCCTCCGCGCGATCTTCAATGGCGAGAAATGCGCCTATCGCGATGCGGTTGTGCTGAATGCGGCCGCAGCGCTCGTGGTGGCGGATCGCGCCACGACCCTGAAAGAGGGCGCCGAACTTGCCGCCCATTCCATCGATAGCGGGGCCGCCCTGCGCGCCCTTGATACGCTTGCCAAGATCACGCAGGAGGCCACGGCATGAGCACCATTCTGGACAAGATCAAGGCCTACAAGCTTGAAGAAATAGCCGCCGCCAAACAGGCCCGCCCGCTGGGGGGGATCGAGGCCGAGGCGCGTGCGCAATCACCCACCCGTGGCTTTGCCAAGGCGCTGGCTGCGAAATCCGAGGCAGGCTATGGCCTGATCGCCGAGATCAAGAAGGCCTCGCCCTCCAAGGGCCTCATCCGCCCCGATTTCGACCCGCCGAGCCTTGCCAAAGCCTATGAGGACGGTGGGGCTGCCTGTCTGTCGGTGCTGACCGATACGCCCTCTTTCCAGGGTGCGCCCGAGTTCCTGATGCAGGCGCGGGGGGCCTGCTCGCTGCCCGCTTTGCGCAAGGATTTCATGTATGACACCTATCAGGTGACCGAGGCCCGCGCCTGGGGGGCCGATTGCATCCTGATCATTCTGGCCTCCGTCGAGGACGGTCAGGCCGCCGAGCTGGAGGCTGCGGCGTTTGACTATGGCATGGATGTGCTCCTCGAGGTGCATAACCGCGAGGAACTGGACCGCGCATTGAAGTTGAAATCGCCCCTGATGGGGGTGAATAACCGCAACCTCAAAACCTTCGACGTCACGCTCGATGTGACCCGCGAGCTGGCGCCGGTGATCCTCGCCGAAGGCCGCGATCTGGTCTGCGAGAGCGGCATCTTCACCACCGAAGACATGGCCGATATGGCGGGTGTGGGGGCGCGCCGGTTCCTGATCGGCGAAAGCCTGATGCGTCAGGACGATGTGGCGGCTGCCACCAAAGCCCTGCTGGCCCGCGCATGAGCCTGTCGCATTTCGACGCCGCCGGTCAGGCCCATATGGTCGATGTTTCGGACAAGCCCGTCACAGCCCGCGTGGCTGTGGCGCGTGGCCATGTGGTGATGGCGCCCGAGACTCTGGCCTATGTGATCCAGGGCACAGCCAAAAAGGGGGATGTTCTGGGGATCGCGCGGATTGCGGGCATTCAGGCCACCAAACGCACCGCCGATCTGATCCCGCTGTGCCATCCGCTGCCGATCACCAAGGTCGCGGTGGATCTGGTGCCCGACGACACATTGCCCGGTGTGCGGGTGGAGGCCACCGTCAAAACCACCGGCCAGACAGGCGTGGAGATGGAGGCGCTGACCGCCGTTTCGGCAGCCTGCCTGACCGTCTATGACATGCTCAAGGCGGTCGAGAAATCCATGCGGATCGAGGGGATCGAGGTCGTGCTGAAGGATGGCGGCAAATCGGGCCGCTACGAGGTGGGCGCATGAGCCTGCTCCCCGTCGAGGAGGCGCTCGAGCGGGTGCTCGCGCTGGTCTCGCCCCTGCCCCTCGAGACCGTGCCCTTGCGCGCCGCCGCTGGCCGCGTGATGGGCGTGCCGGCCCATGCGGGCCTGACCCAACCGCCGTTCTCGGCCTCGGCGATGGACGGCTACTGGCTGGACGCCGCCGACCATCTGCCCTTGGCACAGCTTGACGTGGTAGGTGAATCCGCCGCCGGTCGCAGCTATCAGGGCGAGATCGCACAGGGTGAGGCGATCCGCATCTTTACGGGCGCGCCCGTGCCGCGCGAGGGCGGCGTGGTGGTCCTGCAGGAAAACACCACCCGTGAGGGAAGCGGGCTCACGCTTGCCGCAGAGCTGTCCACCAATGCCAATATCCGGCCCAAAGGTCAGGATTTCGCGCAGGGCACCCTCTTCCATCCCGAACGCCCGCTGACGCCCCGCGATCTGGGACTTCTGGCGGCGATGAATGTGGCCAATGTCACGGTGCATTGCAAACCGGTGGTCGCGATCATCGCGACAGGCGACGAGCTGGTGATGCCCGGCAATCCTCCGGGCCCAGACCAGATCCTCTCCTCCAATAGCTTCATCGTGGCAGCCCAGGTCGAGGCGATGGGGGGCATCGCGCGGATGCTGCCGATCGCCGCGGATGACCGCGAGAGCCTGCGCTTGGTCTTCGATCTGGCCAAGGGAGCCGATCTGATCGTCACCTCGGGCGGGGCCTCGGTGGGAGATCATGATCTGGTGGGCGAGGTGGCCGCAGAGCTGGGCCTCGAGCGTAGCTTCTGGAAAATCGCCATGCGTCCGGGCAAGCCGCTGATGGCGGGACGCATGCGTGATGCGGTCCTCCTGGGGCTGCCCGGCAATCCGGTCTCGGCCACGGTCTGCGCCGAGTTGTTCCTGAAACCGATGTTGGCCAAGATGCAGGGCCGTGCACATCGGCAAGAACCGCTGCGCGCCATTCTGGGCTGCGACCTCGGCCCGACCGGTCCGCGCACCCATTACATGCGCGCGACGCTGGAGGAAGCGGACGGCTTGCCCCGCATCACCCCCTTCACCAATCAGGACAGCGCGATGCTGTCCCTTCTGGCGCAGGCAGACGCCTTACTTATTTGTGAACGTGGTGAAGGGCCTTTCAAACAAGGCGATGAAGTCTCCTATCTCCCTTTGATCTAAGCAAAATCCCGTTCCGGAATTGACACGGAACAGGAACACAGGTAGAACTTTAAACGAACATGACTTGACACGCGCTTAGATTTTCGTCGGAGACCCAGATGCTGACTCGCAAACAACTGGAATTGCTCAATTTCATTAATCTGCGTCTGCAGCAGGACGGCGTTCCGCCCTCTTTCGACGAGATGAAAGACGCGCTGGAACTGCGCTCGAAATCGGGGATCCACCGGCTGATCACAGCGCTGGAAGAACGTGGTTTCATCCGCCGTCTGCCGCACCGGGCGCGGGCCATCGAAGTGCTCAAGATGCCGGAGACGCAAGAAAAACAGCGTGATAGCGGCTTTACGCCCGCGGTGATAGACGGTGGCCGCCCCGAACGTCCCGCCAAGGCGATGGATCTCGAGGCGGTGCATGCGCTGGAGCTGCCGGTGATGGGCAGGATAGCGGCGGGTGTGCCGATCGAGGCGATCTCCGAGGTCTCGCATAATGTCGCGGTGCCGGGAAGCATGCTGGCCGGAGCGGGTCGTCATTACGCGCTGGAGGTGCGGGGTGATTCCATGATCGAGGCTGGGATCAATGATGGCGATATCGTCGTGATCCGCGAGCAATCCACCGCCGAGAATGGCGAGATCGTTGTCGCGCTGGTAGATGAGGCGGAGGCAACGCTCAAGCGCTTCTATCGCCGCAGTGGCATGATCGCACTGGAGGCGGCCAATCCCGCCTATGAGACCCGGATGTTGCGTGGTGATCAGGTGCGTGTGCAGGGGCGGCTTGTCGGGCTGATCCGCAACTACTGATAAAGCTCGGGCGTGGTCCAGAGCCTGCGCCCGACCCTTTCGCGGACCGAGGTCAGCGACCCATCCTCGCCCCATGACACCGCCCCCGTTTGCGCCAGCCGCGCCCTGTCCCAGATCCGGCATTGCACGGTATCGCGCGGCAGATCAGGTGGCAGCTCCGCCGCAATAATCACCAGTGCTCCGTCCCGGCAATACTCGGATAGGTGATCGGGCGCGGCCTTACCGGTCAGGTGGACCAGATCCACACTACGCCAATGGCTGTGCCGGATGCCTTTGTCTCCCGCCCAAGCCGGACGGGACGCCGCCTCCGAGATCCCCGCCATATCCCCATCGGCCTCGAGCCATATCCCTGCCACGAACCCCGCCCCGTCGCGTGAGAGCGCCCGCCCCGCAGGGGTCATCAATCCGACCTGCTCGGCTTCGGGCGCAACGATCAGGGCCGGACGCGGGACCTGCCACCATATAAGCGCCGCAAGACACAGAGCGAGCGCCCCGCCCCCCCGCCCGATCCCGCGCGAGAGGATAAAGACCACCGCCCCCGCTCCAAGGAGCGCCACAACCAGTTCGGGCGGCGCCTTGACGGCGGTGACAGAGCCGGGCCACCCCGCCACCATCCGCGCCACGCCCAGCAGCCAGCCGGTTCCGAGCCCCAGCAGCCAGAAGGCTGGTCCGCCCAGACCCAGTGGCGCCAGCGCCAGCGCCAGAAGCCCCGCCGGCATGATCACCATCCCCATCGCAGGCACCGCCAGAAGATTGGCGACGAGCCCGTAATCGGCCATGCGATGGAAGGTGGCTGCCGTCAGTGGCGCTGTTGCCAGCCCTGCGATCAGCGAGCTGGAGGCGAACCCGATCGGCACGCGCAGGACATGCGGCAGGCGCGGTGCGAGCCTTGCCCAGAGCGCAAGGCCCGAAATCAACGCGACGGTCGCCGCAAAGGACAACTGGAACCCCGGATTGAGGAGTGCCTCAGGCGTGGCCATCAGGATGACGATCGCCGCCAGAGCCACATTGCGCAGGCTGAGCGCGCGCCGGTCGAAGATCACAGCGCCCAGCATCACCGCCGCCATCACCCATGCCCTCTGGGTGGAAACCTGCCCGCCCGACAGCCAGAGATAGGCGCTGGCCGCAAGGATCGCGACAACGGCGGCGATCTTGCGGCTCGGCCATAGCAGCGCGGGTCGCCCGAGCCCCGCAAGGCAAAGCCGCACAAAGGCAAAGACGAGCCCCGTCAACAAGCCGACATGCAGACCCGAGATGGCCACGACGTGATAGATATTGGCCGCGCGCATCACCTCGTTCGTGCTCTCCGATAACGCGGACCGGTCACCGGTGAGGATGGCGCTGGCGATGGCCCCGTTCTGTCCCGGCAGATGGGCGAGGATCAGACGTGACAGCCGCTCGCGGAGACGGTTGGCCAGCAATGCGGCCCCTTGCGGCGGATCGATCAGCATCACCGGGGTGCGGGAATAACCCACCGCGCCGATCTGCTGGAAAAAGGCGATCCGGCGGAAGTCGAAGGCATCGGGGGCAGCAGGGGGCGGCGGCGGCATCAGGTAGCCTGTCAGCATCACCCGCTGGCCGGGGCGCAGCGCCAGATGGTCCTGTGTTCCGTGCAGCGAGACCCGCACCTTCGCAGGAAGGCGCTCCGGCGCGACCCTGTCGAGGCGCAGCCGGTCCAGCAGCAGGCGCGGCCTGTCCGAGGCGCTGCGATCCAGCGAGAGCACCCGACCCTCGATCGTGCCGTAATAGCGGAAGTCCAGCACGGGGGCGGCCACCAGATGCGCCCTGAGCCCCGCAAAACAGAAACCGAGCGCCATCACCCCGATCATCGCACAGGGAAACCATAGTGCTACTGGCAATCGCCCGCGCCCGAGCAGTGCAAGCGCGACGATGCCCCCTGCCATGAGATAAACCGGCGCGTCCGGCTCGGTTTTCAGCCCGAACCAGAGCCCGATTCCTGTCCCCAACCCCAGCGGCAGCCAGAGCATGAGTTGCAGATAGGCCTGCATCGAGGCATGCCCGAGGACCGTCAGTGCCCTCGCATACCAGCGGCTCTCCCGTTCAGCCATATGATCTTGCGAGAAAACCTCGCTCATCACGCCTCCATGCCCCGTAGAAAACCCCGAAAGATTTGGCCGGGCTGCCCCTGCGTGATGGCTCGAACCCTTGTCCTTCCGGGCTGTGCCTCTTATTCATCGACGCAAAGAAACCGGAACCCTACGCCGACCACGGTCAGGCAACATGGTTTCCAAATGCTTAATGCGCGCTAAATGGCGCCTCGAAAGGCCCTCACGATGTCCGACCAGATCGTCACCCGCTTTGCCCCCTCGCCGACCGGCTACCTGCATATCGGGGGCGCGCGCACCGCACTCTTCAACTGGCTCTATGCCCGCCATATGGGCGGCAAGGTTCTGCTGCGGATCGAGGATACCGACCGCGAGCGCTCGACCGATGCGGCCACGGCGGCGATCATGAAAGGGCTCGACTGGCTGGGCCTCGATTTCGACAGCGACCCGATCAGCCAGTTCGAGCGCGCGCCCCGCCATGCCGAAGTGGCCAACGAAATGCTGGCGCGTGGCGAGGCCTATAAGTGCTTCTCGACCCAGGACGAGATCCAAGCCTTCCGCGACACCGCCAAGGCCGAGGGTAAATCCACCCTCTTCCGCAGCCCGTGGCGCGATGCGGACCCCTCGACCCATCCCGACGCGCCTTTCGTGATCCGTGTGAAAGCGCCGCTCGAGGGCAAGACGGTGATCAAGGATGCCGTGCAAGGCGATGTAACCATCCGCAATGACCAGATCGACGACATGATCTGTTTACGTTCTGATGGTACGCCTACCTATATGCTTGCTGTGGTTGTGGATGATCATGATATGGGCGTCACGCATGTGATCCGTGGCGATGACCACCTGACGAATACCGCCCGTCAGATGCTGGTCTATAATGCGATGGGCTGGGATGTGCCCACCTTCGCGCATATTCCGCTGATCCATGGCCCCGATGGCAAAAAGCTTTCCAAACGCCACGGCGCGGTCGGCCTCGAGGAATATCAGGCCATGGGCTATCCGGCGGCCGGCATGCGCAACTATCTGACGCGCCTCGGCTGGAGCCATGGCGATGATGAATTTTTCAGCGACGAGCAGGCCCGCGAATGGTTCGATCTGGGCGGAATCGGCAAATCTCCCGCGCGGCTCGATTTCAAGAAACTCACCAATATCTGCGGTCAGCATATCGCCGTGATGAATGACGCCGATATTGTTGCTCAAATTGACGGCTATCTTGCAGCTGCCGAACAGCCCCTGCTTTCTGACGCACAAAAAGCCGACCTGGAGCGGGCAATGTATTGCCTGAAAGACCGCGCGAAGACTTTCCCAGAACTCCTTGAAAAGGCGGCATTTGTCCTCAACCAGCGTCCGCTGGAACTAGACGAGAAATCGGAAAAGGCTTTGGATGCGGTATACCGTGGTATCCTGAAAGAATTGACGCCGCAGTTGCAAAATGCTAGCTGGACGCGAGAGGAATTGGAGGCAATTGTACAAACTGTCGCAGAGGCGCATGGACTGGGGCTTGGCAAGCTTGCTGCCCCCTTGCGCTCGGCTCTGGCAGGGCGTTCAGTAAGCCCTAGTGTTTTCGATATGATGCTGATCCTCGGTCGCGACGAGACCGTGGCGAGGCTGAATGATCAGGTGGCCTGAGGCCGGGCCACCTTCCGGCTCGACCGGATAATTACAGACCGGCGCGGCCCAGCCGGCATTACGAAAGGGAACCCAATGGCTGATAGAACGGCGACGCTCACCCTGGACGGGAAGTCCTACGATCTCCCCGTGCTTTCTCCGGCTGCAGGCCCGGATGTCATCGACATCCGCAAGCTCTATGCACAGGCTGACGTCTTTACCTATGATCCGGGCTTTACCTCGACCGCGTCTTGTGAATCCGCAATTACCTTCATCGATGGGGAAAAGGGCGAGCTTCTGCACCGCGGCTACCCCATCGACCAGCTCGCGCAGAACTCGCATTTCCTCGAGACCTGCTATCTGCTTCTCTACGGGGAACTGCCGGACAAGGCGCAAATGGAAGATTTCGAATATCGTGTGACCCGTCACACGATGCTGCACGAGCAAATCAACAACTTCTTCCGTGGTTTCCGTCGCGATGCACACCCGATGGCGACCATGGTCGGTGTCGTGGGTGGCCTGTCTGCCTTCTATCACGACAGCCTCGACATCAACGATCCGTGGCAGCGTGAGGTCGCCGCGATCCGCATGATCGCGAAGCTGCCGACCATCGCCGCGATGGCGTATAAGTATTCGGTCGGCCAGCCGATCGTCTATCCGCGCAACGATCTCGATTACGCGTCGAACTTCCTGCATATGTGCTTCGCGGTTCCGGCGGAGCCCTATCATGTGGAGCCCGCGCTTGCCAAAGCCATGGACCGCATCATGATGCTCCATGCCGATCACGAGCAGAACGCTTCGACCTCTACCGTGCGCCTCGCGGGCTCCTCGGGCGCCAACCCGTTCGCCTGTATCGCTGCCGGCATCGCCTGCCTCTGGGGTCCGGCACATGGTGGCGCCAACCAAGCCTGCCTCGAGATGCTGCGTGAAATCGGCACCGTCGACCGCATTCCGGAATATGTCGCGAAGGCGAAAGACAAGAACGATCCCTTCCGCCTCATGGGCTTCGGTCACCGCGTCTACAAGAACTTCGACCCGCGGGCGAAGGTCATGAAAGAATCGGCGGACGAGGTGCTGGCGTTGCTGGGTATCGAGGATAACCCGCTCCTGCAGGTGGCCAAGGAACTCGAGAAAATCGCCCTCGAGGACCCCTATTTCGTCGAGAAGAAACTCTACCCCAACGTGGACTTCTACTCGGGCATCATCCTCGAAGCGATGGGCTTCCCCACCTCGATGTTCACCCCGATCTTCGCGCTGTCGCGCACCATCGGCTGGATCTCGCAGTGGAAAGAGATGATCGAGGATCCGACCGGCAAGATCGGCCGTCCGCGCCAGCTCTATACCGGCGCGACCGCACGCGATTATGTGCCCGTCGAAGACCGCTGATCAAAGCTGCATTTGATACAGATCATGGAAAGGCCGGGAGATTCCCGGCCTTTTCTCGTAGCTGACAGATGGATGACGCCGGAGGGGCCAGCGGCCCCGACCGGTTTCGCGAGGGCCTCGATGGCCCGAGAGAAACCGGCTCCGGCGCGGAGCACAACATAAGGACGACCCGATGCCGCATGACAGACTCGCCCTCATCACCGGTGCCTCCCGCGGCTTGGGCGCAGGTCTTGCCGAAGCGCTGGCCGCGCGTGGCTATCACATCATGGCCGTCGCCCGCACCGTGGGCGCGCTGGAGGAACTCGATGACCGCATCCAGGCCAAGGGGGGCCGTGCGACGCTCGCGCCGCTTGACCTCAAAGATCCCGCGCAGGTCCAGCATATGGGGCAGGCCATCGCCACCCGCTGGGGCGGTGTAGATCTGTGGTGCCATACGGCGATCCACGGCACCCCGCTCTCGCCCGCAGCGCATATCGCCCAGAAAGATATGGAGGCGGCCATCGCCATCAATCTGACACTGCCGGCCATGCTGATCCCGATGATGGAGCCCCTTCTGCGCGCCCGCACCGGACAGGCCGTCTTTTTCGACGACACCCATGGCGGGGAGAAATTCTTCGGGAGTTACGGCGCCACCAAGGCCGCCCAGATCGCCCTCGCCCGCTCTTGGGCGGCCGAAACCGCCACGATCGGCCCGAAGGTCAGCATCCTCTCGCCGCGCCCCATGCCGACGGGTCTGCGGGCGCGCTTCTTCCCCGGCGAGGACCGCGCCCCCCTCACCCGACCGCGTGACGAGGCACAGCGTCTGATCGACTGCCTGCTGCCCCAGCCTGCCTGATCCAGCAGCGTTCCGGCCCTTGAATGCCCAAGCCTGAGGCAGTCTGCCGCAATGCGGCGCGAAGGACACGCCCTGTGACCTTTGTGCAGCGTCCTGCCGCAGCGCGGGGGCTTCGGCGCTTTACCGCTCGCGGAGGCCGCGTTATCACCTAGCTCAAGCACAAAGGGGCGCGTGCGTAGCCGCATCGCCCCATCATCTTCAGCTAAGAGGTTCGGGGCAGATATGCGCATTCTCATCACCAATGACGACGGGATCAATGCACCGGGCCTGAGCGTCCTTGAAGAGATCGCCAAAAGTCTTGCCGGACCCGCAGGTGAGGTCTGGACCGTCGCCCCCGCCTTCGAGCAATCGGGCGCGGGCCATTGCATCAGCTATTCGCGTCCGATGCTGACCGCCGAGCTGGGACCGCGCCGGTTTGCCGTCGAGGGCAGCCCTGCCGATTGCGTGCTGGCCGGCATCTACGACATCCTGTCGGACGCCCGCCCCGATCTGATCCTCTCGGGCGTCAATCGCGGCAATAATTCCGCCGAGAACGCACTTTATTCCGGCACGTTGGGCGGCGCTATGGAAGGCGCCTTGCAGGGCATCCCCGCCATCGGTTTGAGCCAGTTCATGGGCCCGCGCACCTCTGTGCTTGATGACCCCTTTGAAGCCGCGCGCCAGCATGGCCCGGCACTTGTCCGCAAGCTTTGGGAAAACGGCATCTGGGATGATGGCCCCTATCGCGTCTTCTACAGCATCAATTTCCCGCCTGTCTCGGGCGCCGATGTCAAAGGCAGCAAGGCCGCACCTCTGGGCTACCGCACCGATAGTTTCTTCACCACCGAGGCCACCTTCTCGCCCTCGGGCAAGAAATTCCTCTGGGTAAAGGGCGGCCCGCAACACACAGCCACAGCGCCAGGCACCGATGCCGCTCTCAATCTCGATGGCTATATCTCGGTCACGCCGATGCGCGCCGATCTGACCGCCCATGATGTGCTGGGCAAACTGGAAACGGTCCTTGAATGAGCACGCCCGACGACGATGCCGAGCGCAAGATGCGCTTCCTGTTCCAGATCCGCTCGCGCGGTGTGACCGATGCTGCCGTGCTCAAGGTGATGGAACGGATCGACCGCGGGAAGTTCGTGCGCGGCATCTTTGCGGGACGCGCCTATGAGGACATGCCGCTGCCGATCAGCTGCGGCCAGACCATCAGCCAGCCCTCCATCGTCGGGTTGATGACGCAGGCGCTCGAGATCGGGCCGCGCGACACGGTGCTGGAGGTCGGCACAGGCTCGGGCTATCAGGCCGCGATCCTCTCGGGCCTGGCGCGCCGCGTCTATACGGTCGACCGCTACAAACAGCTGATCCGCGATGCCGAGGATGTGTTCCGCGCGCTCGATCTGTCCAATATCGTGGCCTTGGCGGGTGATGGCAGCTTCGGTCTGCCCGATCAGGCCCCGTTCGACCGCATCATCGTGACGGCCGCCGCCGAAGACCCACCGGGTCCGCTCTTGTCGCAGCTGAAACCGGGCGGTATCATGGTGTTACCCGTGGGCCAGTCCGACACCGTGCAGAGCCTGATCCGTGTGCGCCGCCTCGAAACCGGCTTCGATTACGAGGAGCTACGCTCGGTCCGCTTCGTGCCGCTGGTCGAAGGGCTGGCAAACGAGTGATGCCGGAACGGGTTGCGGTTCCCGCCCCAGTGTCTACAACAGCTAAAAAGGGCCCGACAGGGGCAGGAACCAAAGAGGAAAGAGCGCCGATGACTTCTTACAGACGCCCCCGTCTTGCAACCTTCCTGATGATGGGCTGTGCTGCGGCCGCGCTGTCTGCCTGTATGCCATCGGGCTTCGATCCCGACCTGCGGAAATATTCCCAGATCGGCTTCGATACCACCGATGCGGCGCAACGGGCCACCGCCCCGCGCCCGCAATCCGACAATCGTGGCATCATCTCCTATCCCACCTATCAGGTGGCGGTCGCCAGTCGCGGCGATACCGTGGCAAGCGTGGCCGCGCGCGTGGGTGTGAACGCCAATGATCTGGCGCGCTACAATGCCATTGGCACCTCCACCACGCTCAATCAGGGCGCGGTTCTTGTGCTACCGAGCCGCGTGCAGGAACCGGTCGGGACCGGCTCCTATACCGGTGCCACCACCGCAAGCGGTGCCGAGAATATCGACATCACCTCTCTTGCCTCCAATGCCATCGACCGCTCGCAAGCGTCTGGCGCGACCACTCCGGCGGCCGCCCCCGCAGCCAGCAAACCGGTTGCAGGCAAACCCGCAGGCCCCGAACCCGTCCGTCACCGCGTGGCCCGTGGCGAGACCGCCTATTCCATCGCGCGCTATTACGACATCCCTGTCAAATCATTGGCCGACTGGAACGGGTTGCCCTCGGATATGAGCGTCCATGAGGGCCAGTATCTGCTGATCCCCACTGCCCTTCCTGCCACGGGCAAGGTCACTACCAGCCAACCCGGTCAGGGCAGCGCCACGCCCACGCCGCCTTCGGCGGCAGAGCCGCTGCCGCAGCAGAGCACAAAACCGGCATCGGCGCCGGTAGATACCTCCTCCGTGCCCAATCTGGGCAAGCAGGTCAGCGCCTCCAATTCGGCGAAACTGCTGATGCCGGTCAGCGGCTCGATCATCCGCCCCTATGTGAAGAAGAAGAACGACGGGATCGATATCTCGGCGGCAGCCGGCACCCCCGTGAAAGCCGCAGCCGATGGCACGGTGGCCGCAATCACCAAGGATACCGATCAGGTGCCGATCCTTGTGCTGCGCCATGCGGACGGCCTGCTGACCGTCTATGCCAATATCGACAATATCTCCGTCCAGAAAGATGGCACCGTCAAGCGCGGCCAGACCATCGCAAAAGTCCGCAACAGCAATCCGGGCTTTGTGCATTTCGAGGTCAGGCAAGGCTATGAGAGCGTCGATCCGATGCCGTATCTGCAATAAGAAAAGGGGCCTATTGGCCCCTTTTCCATATTCACCCGCTACCGCCTACCCCTTGCGGCAAAGGCCAGCCGCTCGAAGAGATGCACATCCTGTTCGTTCTTCAGAAGCGCCCCATGCAGTTTGGGCAGCAGGTTTACCCCGTCCGATTTCAGATCCTCCGGCGCAAGATCCTCGATCAGCAGGAGCTTGATCCAGTCGAGCACCTCCGAGGTGGAGGGCTTCTTCTTCAGACCGGGCGTCTCGCGGATCTCGTAGAACCGCGTCAGCGCCTCGGCCAGAAGCTTGGGCTTGATCTGCGGGAAATGCACCTCGACGATTCTGGCCAGCACTTCGGGCTCGGGAAAGCGGATATAGTGGAAGAAACAGCGCCTCAGGAAAGCGTCGGGCAGCTCCTTCTCGTTATTGGAGGTGATGATGACCACGGGGCGGTGGGTCGCGCGAATGGTCTCGCCCGTCTCGTAGACATGGAACTCCATCCGGTCGAGCTCCTGCAGGAGGTCGTTCGGGAACTCGATATCAGCCTTGTCGATCTCGTCGATCAGCAGCACACAGCGCTCGGACGCGGTGAAAGCCTGCCAGATCTTGCCGCGGCGGATGTAATGGCCGATCTCGCTGACCTTGGGATCGCCCAGCTGGCTATCACGCAACCGCGAGACCGCATCGTATTCATAAAGCCCCTGCTGCGCCCGGGTCGTGGATTTGATCCCCCACTCGATCATCTCCATCCCCAGCGCCTGCGCCACCTGTCGCGCCAGTTCGGTCTTGCCGGTGCCCGGCTCGCCCTTGACCAGCAATGGCCGCTCCAGCGCCACCGCCGCATTGACCGCCACCGTCAGGTCGGTCGGCGCGATATAGCTGTCGGTCGATTGGAATTGCATGACAAATCTCCCTTTGCCTGCGCCCATTAAGCCTCAAACGGCTACCTTTACGCCATAGCGAAAAGAGCCGTTGCATAAAAATCAGGCACCGCCCCTAAACTAAGCATCGAACCCCGCTAGAACGTGACAAACTGTCTCGGGTCGGGTATTCGGGCGGCGTGGAATCGTGCATCCAGCAGGGCACGAACACACAACTACCCAAAGGGTCAGGCACCATAGAAAGGCCAGTCATGAAACCCGAAATCTTTCTTCCGGATGATTACCGCCCGGCTGAAGACGAGCCGTTCATGAACGATCGTCAACTGGAATATTTCCGTCGCAAACTCAACGATTGGAAGCACGAGCTTTTGGCGCAATCCGCCGAAACGCTTGAAGGTCTCTCGGAATCCGCAAGATCCGTTCCCGATGTCGCGGACCGCGCCTCGGAAGAAACCGACCGCGCCCTTGAGCTGCGCACCCGTGACCGTCAGCGCAAGCTGGTGGTGAAGATCGACGCGGCGCTGCGCCGTATCGATGAAGGTGAATTCGGCTATTGCGAGAAAACCGGCGAGCCGATCTCGCTGCGTCGTCTGGATGCGCGACCGATCGCCACCATGACGCTGGAAGCGCAGGAGCGCCACGAGCGCCGTGAGCGGGTTCATCGCGACGACTGATTGACGTAGGCTCTGCCTGCGTTTTTTTGTGTTTTTCCTTCGCATGCCACTGGCTGTGGTTTTTGGCATTGCGGGTCTTTGGTTAATGTTGTCTGAGTATATGCACCCCGGCATGGATCCTCCATGCCGGTGGTCGCATTTTTACGGGCGAGGTTTCCATGCTGGTCGGCAGAGAGTTCACCATTCTCGGGGCGGGTATCTCCGGCTTGGCGCTTGCACGCGCGCTTGCCATGCATGGTGCGCGGGTCACCGTGCTCGAACAATCGCCCGAGCTGGGTGAGGTCGGTGCGGGCATCCAGATCTCTCCCAACGGAATGAAGGTGCTGGACGCGCTGGGGCTCGGAACGGAGCTGGCGGCCACGAGCCCCCGTCTGAAGGCGGTCGAGCTGCTGAATGGTGAAACCGGCGAGCCGGTGACGCGGCTCGATATGGCCATGCGCCGCCCCAATGCGCCCTATTATTTCGTCCGTCGTCCCGAGCTGATTGCGCTTTTGGCCGGAGGCGCGCGCGATGCAGGGGTCGAGATCCGGCTGGACCAGAGGATCGCGGCCGTCGAGATCACCGATGACGGTCCGGTCCTGACCTTTGAAGGTGGCGCCACCTCCCGCCCCGGCACGGTGCTGGGCGCGGATGGGCTGCATTCCAAGCTGCGCGGGGCGCTCAATGGCGAGGCCAAACCCTTCTTCACCAATCAGGTCGCATGGCGCGCCATGGTCCCGATGCCCCGTGCCGAGCCACCCGTGGCCCGCGTGTTCATGGGGGCCAAAAAACATATCGTCAGCTACCCACTCTCGAATGGCATGCGCAATATCGTGGCTGTCGAGGAGCGCAGTCGCTGGGCCGAGGAAGGCTGGCATATCCGCGATGATGCGATGACGCTGCGTGTTGCTTTCGAGGAGTTCTGCCCCGAGGTGCGCGGCTGGCTCGAACAGGTCGAGGAGCCCTATCTCTGGGGACTGTTCCGCCATCCCGTGGCCCGCCGCTGGTTCGGCCCGAATTGCGCGATCCTTGGCGATGCCGCCCATCCGACCCTGCCCTTCCTGGCGCAGGGCGCGAATATGGCGCTGGAGGATGCGTGGATCCTGGCACAGGCGCTGGCGCTGCATGGCGAGGACGAGGTGGGCTTTGCCGCCTACCAGACCGCCCGCCGCGAGCGCAGCAGCGAGATCGTGGAGGCCGCCAACAAGAACGCGCGCAACTACCATCTCTCGGGCCTGCCGCGTGTGGTGGGCCATCTGGGGATGCGCGCGCTCTCGAAATTCGCGCCCGATCTGCTGATCGGAAAATATGACTGGATCTACAATTACGATGCCCGCACCATCCTGCAGACCGATTGAAAAGCGCGGCGTTGCAGGCCCGCTTTGGCGGCCATGCACCCGCGCGCTCTTTCCAAAGCTGATCTGCGGAGCTAAAGACAAAGTGACAGCGGGATGACCCCGCGCAACTTGACAAGGCCTGCTATGGATATGATTACGACCACCGAAGCGCTTGCGGTCATCTGCGAGAAGGCGAAGGCGGAACCCTATGTGACGCTGGATACCGAATTTCTGCGCGAGCGCACCTATTGGTCGAAGCTCTGCCTTGTCCAGATGGCGCTGCCAAGTCATGACGGTGTCGAGGGCGAGGCGGTCCTGATCGATCCATTGGCCAAGGGCATCTCGCTCGAGCCGCTCTATGACCTCTTCCGCCACAAGGAAACCGTGAAGGTCTTCCATGCTGCGCGTCAGGATCTGGAGATCTTCTTCACCGATGCGCAGGTCTTCCCCGATCCGCTCTTCGATACGCAGGTTGCGGCAATGGTCTGCGGCTTTGGCGAACAGGTGGGTTACGAGACGCTGGTGCGCAAGATCGCCAAGCAATCGCTCGACAAGACCTCGCGCTTCACCGACTGGTCGCGCCGCCCGCTCACTCCCGCACAGCAGAAATACGCGATTGCCGATGTTACCCATCTGCGCGTGATCTACGAATATCTGGCCAAGCAGCTGAAGAAATCGGGACGCGCCCCTTGGGTCGAGGAAGAGGTGGGCATTCTCCTTAACCCCGAGACCTATATCACCCGCCCCGAGGAAGCCTGGCTGCGCGTGAAGACCCGCACCCATTCTGGTAAATTCCTCTCGGTCGTACGCGAGCTGGCACGTTTCCGGGAAGGGTTCGCGCAGAACCGCAATATTCCGCGCTCGCGTATCTTCAAGGACGACGCCTTGCTGGAGCTGGCCTCCACCAAGCCCGTGAGCCTCGACGATCTGGGCAAATCGCGGCTCCTGCTGCGCGAGGCCCGCAAGGGCGAGATCGCCGAGGGGATCATCACCGCCGTGAAGGAAGGGCTGGCCGTGCCCGCCGACAAAATGCCCAAGGTACAGAGCGACAGCGACCACCTGCAGGTCGACTCGGCGCTGGCCGATCTGTTGCGCGTGCTTTTGAAGGCGAAATCCAATCAGACGGGCGTCGCGCCCAAGCTGATCGCCTCCTCGCATGATCTGGATGCGATCGCCGCCGGCAAGCGTGATGTGCCCGCCCTCTCGGGCTGGCGTCGCGAGGTCTTTGGCGAGGACGCGATCCGTTTGTCCGAGGGCAAGATCGCGCTCTCGGCAGAGAATGGCGATATCAAGCTGATCACGCTGTAACGCGTCACATTGTGATACAGACGGGCGCAGCCACTGGCTGCGCCTTTTTCACGCGGTTAGCCGCGCGAGAGGATCAGATGCAGGCCGGCGGCAGCGAATACGGCCGCGAGGCTACGCTCGATCCAGCGCCGCGCGCGCAGATAGGTCCGCGCGACGGCCCCCTGCGAGAAGCCCCAAGCATAGCCGAAATTCACGCAGATACCGATGGCCGCGCAGCCTGCAAACAGCGCGGCCATCTCGGCCCCGCCTGCCCCTTCGGGCAGCCCGAGGGCAAAAGTCGCGGCCCAGCCGAGGATCGCTTTGGGATTGGTGAGATGCAGCAACAGCCCGCGCCGATAGGCGGCCGCGGGGGACTGTCCGCGACCCGCTGCTGGCGGCGGACACGAGGCCGAGCGCAGAGATTTCCATGCCAGATACATCAGATAGAGCCCGCCTGCGAGTTTGAGCAGCCAGATGAGCTGGACGAGAGACAAAAGCAGCGCCCCCATCCCGAGCGCGGTCAGCCCCGCCCAGATCAGGCTGCCACTGACCACCCCTGACGCCAGGGCCAGCGCGGGTCTGCGCCCCGAAGCCATTGCGGTGCCCAAGATGGCAAGCGTGCTGGGACCGGGGCTGGCGACGGCCAGAAAATAGGCGAGATAGGCGATCAAGAGATGCGACATGAAAAAGCCTCCTGCGGATGACAGGAGGCTAATCGCAACCGTTGCGTCTGGCAAAGATTATCGGCTGGCGCTGCGGCTATTGGTGGCGGCCACCACGGTCACCTTGCGCACATCGGCCAGTTTGAAATTGTCGATATAGGCGGCGGCGGTCACCTGACGCGAGCTGACCGTGCCTGCGCGGGTCGCCTCGGGGCTGCCAGCGGCCGGCGGGAAGCCCACCAGCGTATAACGCACCTCTCCGTTTACAGGGCGTCCGTCATTCTCGGCGATCAGACCGATATTCCACCAGCCTTGGGTCGGCGGCAGGGCCGTTACTTCAACAATGGCTCCACCGGAGGTTTTCCGGATGGACAATGCGGTGACTTCCGCAATCACACTACGATTATCCGCAAGAGCGGCCTCATAGCCCCCCTTGGGCGCGAGCGTAGGCGTGGTTTTCTCTTCGGTCGAAGACCCGAACCAGTTCCACGGATTCATGCGGCTTTCGCGGAGGCTGCCACAGGCAGAAAGCGCCAGCACAATGGCAAGCGAAGCAAGGAACGGTTTTCTCATGGTCTCTCCGGCACTTGATCTTCTTTTCCCTAGCCTATTGCACCGGCTTTGAAAAGGCGGCTCTGGACCCTTGGCAGGCTTGGGTCTAGGTATTGGCCAAGAAACAAGCCGCGGAGTGGAAAAATGGCCAGCGAAGCATTCGAGGAAATCGCCGATACATTCGAATTTCTGGACGATTGGGAAGATCGCTACCGCCATGTGATCGAATTGGGTAAGGAATTGCCGCCACTTGACGATGCCGTGAAGGTGCCTGCCACCAAGGTCGAGGGCTGTGCCAGCCAGGTGTGGCTCCTGCCGCGGATCGAGGGGACCGGCCCGCAGGCGCGCTTTGCTTTTGATGGCGAGTCGGATGCGATGATCGTGCAGGGCCTGATCGCAATCCTGCATGCGCTCTATTCCGGTCTGACCGTGACCGAAGTCACGGCAACCGATGCCGAGGCCGAACTGGCGCGGCTGGGCCTGAACGACCACCTCTCGGCGCAACGCTCGAACGGACTGCGGGCGATGGTCGAACGTATCCGCCTGCTGGCGGCAGAAGCGGCGGCCGCATAAGGCCGCCGCAAGGCACAGGCGGTTACTTGACCGCCGCCACCACGATCACCTCGACCAGATATTCCGGCGCGGCCAGTTTCGATTCGCCGGTTGCACGCGCGGGTGTATGGCCCTGGGCAACCCAGGCATCCCAAACGCTATTCATCTCGGCGAAATCGGCCATATCGGCCAGCCAGATCTGCGTCGAGAGGATATGTTCCTTATCCGAGCCCGCTTCGGCCAGAAGGCGGTCCACCTCGGCCAGCGCATCGCGCGTCTGGTCTGCGACGGATTTGCCCGGCGTGCCGACCTGCCCCGCCAGATAGACGGTGCCGTTATGAACCACGGCTTCGCTCATACGCGCGCCGGTGCCGATACGTTTGATAGTCATGGGGAAGCCTCTTCCACTGTTGTCACGAGGCAGGGTGCGGCCCTGCCCTCGCACGCTCTATGAGTGGGATTGGCGCGCCCGTCTAGCGTTTATGGATCACCGCCACCTGATCGGCACGTTTTTTGTGATAGCGTGCGGTAAACATGAAGCAGCCGGAAATCTGCGGTGCGAGACGGGTGAATTCTGCCTCGATCTGCGGATCGTTATGCTCGAATTTGCGGCCCTCGGAGAAGCCACGGAACAGAGCCGCCGTCTTGGTGATCCCGTCCTTTTCATAGGGTGGCGGCTGCCAGCGTAGATCCTCGATGATATAGAGCCCACCGGAGGCCAATTTGGGAAAGAGCTCCAGAAAGGCGTTCTGCTGGTGATGGGACGCGTGGCTCGCATCGTCGATGATGATATCGAGTTCCGGCAAGAGATCTCCAGCCCTACGGATGTTCTCGCGCAAATCCATATCACAGCGATGGAAATGGAAGCGCGGATCCTCGAACCAGCCGAAATCCGACACATCCAGCCCGTGGATCTGCGCCATCGAGAAGAACTCGAGCCACATCCGGATCGACGGGAGATCGGTGGTCGTCCGGTCCGCGCTCTTGCCATGTTCCGGCCCACCGATCTGCAAGCCCATCTCGAGGAAATTGATCGGCCGGTCGCGATAGGGGTGGAAGAGCATGTGGTAGAGTTCGCTATAGCGATGCTTTATCGTGCCCTTATCCGACCCGAACCTGTCTGCAAGATCGGTTAGGTTTGCGGGATTGAGCGTCACCGCCCCGATCCGCGAAATAAATCCCATTTCCATTCGGCTCTCCCCGCTTGGCGCAAATGCGTTCCGCATCTGCAGCGAAGCTAGCAGCCATGGGGTGTAATTATCGTAAACGATCTTCTTTTTCGCCGGAAAGACATAAAGGGCTTGTCTACCATGGCTTCGCGGGCCTGTTCTGCAGGCATAGGGCGCAAGCCGGACCGCAAGCGGCACTTGGCGTATATCGATAGGGATGGGGGGTAATGGAGCGGGTGAAGGGAATCGAACCCTCGTATGCAGCTTGGGAAGCTGCCGTTCTACCATTGAACTACACCCGCGAAGGTGTGGGCGGAGAAATAGCCACTCCGCCCGAGCACGTCAAGCGCCCAAAGCACCTGACGCGCTGCATTTTATCACGAGAGCGTCGCAAGATCCTTGGCGTCGAAACCGGTCAGCTCGTCGCTGCGGCCCTCTTTGACCTTGGTCACCCATTGCGCATCCGACAGAAGCGCACGACCCACAGCGATCAGGTCGAACTCGTCTTTCGACATACGCTCGACGAGATTATCGAGAGGAGTCACTTTCGACCCTTCGCCACCAAAGGCCGCCAGAAACTCTCCCGAAAGCCCGACCGAGCCCACCGAAATCGTTGGCGCACCGGTGATTTTCTTGGCCCAGCCTGCGAAGTTGAGGCCGCCCTCGCCATCGATTTCGGGAAATTCCGGCTCCCAGAAACGACGCTGCGAGCAGTGGAAGATATCGACCCCCGCCTCCTTGAGCGGCATCAGCCATGCCTCCATCTCGGCAGGGGTCTTTGCCAGTTTGGCGGTGTAATCCTGCTGCTTCCACTGGCTCAGGCGCATGATCACCGGAAAATCGGGGCCAACCGCCGCGCGCACGGCCTTCACCACCTCGACGGCAAAGCGGGACCGCTCGGGCAGGGTCGCACCTCCCCAACCATCGGTGCGTTTATTGGTGCCCTCCCAGAAGAACTGGTCAATCAGATAGCCATGTGCACCATGGATCTCGACCGTGTCGAACCCGTTCGCCTTGGCATCGGCCGCGGCCTGACCGAAGGCCTTGATGGTCGCCTCGATATCAGCCTCGGACATTTCCACACCGCGCGGGTCATCGGGGCCAACGAGCGCCGAGGGGCTCTCGACGGGCGTCTCCGGTTCCCAGTCGCCACCACGGGTCGAGCCGGTATGCCAGATCTGGGGCGCGATCTTGCCTCCCTGCTCGTGCACGGCCTCGGCCACGGCCTTCCAGCCTGCCAATGCCTCTTTGCCATGGAAGAAGGGGATATTGGGCAGGTTACGCGAGGCGGGACGGTCGATGACCGTGCCTTCGGTCAGAATCAGCCCTACATCCTGTGCCGCGCGGCGGGCATAATAGGCCGCGTTGTCGCCATTGGGCACACCCGCGGGGGCCATATTGCGCGTCATCGGTGCCATCACGATACGGTTCTTGAGCGTCAGGCCCTTATAGGAGAACGGACGGAAAAGGGTTTCGGTGCTCGTCATGATGTCTTTCCTGTTTGAGGTTGGAAGGGCCTTCACAGACCCGACCTTCGCCAGAGCAGATATGCAGGAACGTCGCCCAGACAACCCCTGCCCGCTTGCACAATCGCGCATCCGCCTGCGCGGGCCTGCACGGCGGGCCGGCACAGCCATGCAATACCGTCCGGAACGCAAAAACCCGACCAGAGGCCGGGTTTTTCTCAAAGCTGGAGGAAGCTGCGATCCTCTGCGACATAGCGTTCGAGCACTGCCGGATAGAGCTTGTGTTCCTGCACCAGAACCCGCGCCGCAAGCGTATCGGCCGTATCCCCCGCGAGCACAGGGACACTGGCCTGACCGAGGATAGGGCCATCATCGAGAACGGGCGTCACCTCATGCACGGTGCAGCCGGCTTCCGTATCGCCCGCATCCAGCGCGCGCTGATGCGTGTGCAATCCCGGATAGTTCGGCAGGAGCGAGGGATGGATATTCAGCATCCGTCCTGCGAAACGCTCGACAAATTCCGGCGTCAGCACGCGCATGAAGCCCGCAAGACAGAGGATATCGGGCTTGGACGCCAGGATCGGCTTGAGAAGCTCCGCCTCGAAGGCCGCACGGTCACGGCCGAACGGACGGTGGTCTATCGCGGCCGTGGGCACGCCCATCGCCGCAGCCTTCAGCAGCCCCCCCGCCTGCGCGTCATTCGACGCGACCAGAACGGGTTCGGCAAAGCCTCTGGCCTGCATGGCCTCGACGAGGCGGACCATATTGGATCCGCCCCCCGAAATCAGGATTGCAACACGTTTCACAGGAGCTTGCCCTTATAGGCAACCCCCTCGCCTGCGGTGATCGTGCCGATCTGCGTCACGGTTTCGCCCTCGGCGCGCAGAAGCTCGGTCAGGGCTTCGGCACGGTCTTTGGCCACCACGACGATCATGCCGATACCGGAGTTGAAGGTCTTCAGGAGTTCCGGCTCTTCCATCTTGGCGGTCTCTGCCAGCCAGCGGAACACACCCGGCAACTCCCAGGTGTCGAGATCGATCTCGGCCCCCAGCCCCTCGGGCAGGACGCGCGGCAGATTCTCGGTCAGGCCACCACCGGTGATATGGGCCAGTGCATGAACGCCGCCTGCACGGAAGGCCTTGAGACATTGCGTGACATAGAGGCGAGTCGGCGCAAGCAGCGCCTCGCCGAGCGAGCCCTCGCCCCAAGGGCAACCAGCATCCCAGCCAAGACCCGACATCTCGACAACCTTACGCACGAAGGAATAGCCGTTGGAATGCACGCCATTGGAGCCGAGGCCCAGAAGCACATCCCCCTCTTCAACACCCTCGGGCAGAAGCGTGCCACGCTCCATCGCGCCCACGGCAAAGCCCGCAAGGTCGAAATCACCCTTGTGATACATGCCCGGCATCTCGGCGGTCTCGCCCCCGATCAGCGCACAGCCCGACTGCGAACAGCCCTCGGCAATGCCGTTGATGATGCGGGTCGCAGAGTCCAGCTCGAGTTTGCCCGTCGCGAAATAATCAAGGAAGAACAGCGGCTCGGCGCCTTGGCACACGAGGTCATTCACGCACATCGCGACGAGGTCGATGCCGATCGTATCGACATTTCCGGTGTCGATCGCAATGCGCAGCTTCGTGCCCACACCATCGGTCGCGGCCACCAGCACCGGATCATTATATCCCGCGGCCTTCAGATCGAACAGCGCGCCGAACCCACCAAGCCCCGATACGGTGCCCGAACGCGCGGTCCGCTTGGCCGCAGGTTTGATGCGTTCGACCAGCTCATTGCCGGCATCGATATCGACGCCTGCATCGGCATAGGTCAGACCATTCGTTTTGTCGCTCGTCTTTTCGCTCATGGGCCCACGCGCTCCTTGGGAAATAAAGTTGTGTTGCCATTAGCGCATGCGGGGCGTACGGGCAATCGGCGGCTGAGGATTTGCCCCAAGATTTCTTGACCCCGCCCTTATTTATGCTAATGACCATTCTCAATGGTGGGCCTGTAGCTCAACGGTTAGAGCAGGGCGCTCATAACGCCTTGGTTGGGGGTTCAAATCCCTCCGGGCCTACCAGTTTGATGTTAGGACGCGGAAGACCTGAACCGCGCCGGGTTTACCGGGGGCTCCAACTCTTGAGTGGGATGGCGCACTATGAGCAAAACAACGAACAAATATTCTCCTGAAGTCCGCGAACGAGCGGTTCGGATGGTTCTCGACAATGCGGGTCAGCATGGATCTCGCTGGCAGTCCGTTGTCTCGATTGCCGCGGAGATCGGCTGATCGACAAATACGTTGCACGAGTGAGTTAAGAAGGCCGAGCTTGATAGCGGCAAGCGTGCAGGCGTCCCCAGCGAGATGACCGAGCGCATGAAGGCGCCGGAGCGGGAGAACCGCGAACTGCGCCAGGCCAATGAGATCTCGCGCAAGGGTGAGCCAATGGTCCGCGAGACATTGGCGAACGCATATTTTGCGATGGCGGAGCTCGACCGCCGGTCGAAGTTATGGCGGATTTGATCGAGGCGCATCGTGATGCGCATGAGGTCGAGCCAATCTGCACGGTGCTGCCGATTGCCCCTTCCACATTCCAAGATCATCTTGCCAAGCGGGCCCATCCAGCCCGGTTGTGGGACCGTGCCCGTCGTGATGCCGCCCTGCGGCCCGATCGAACGCGTCTGGGAGGAGAATTACAAGGTCTACGGCGTCCGTAAGGTCTGGCGGCAGCTTTTCCGGGAAGGCTTCGCTGTCGCGCGTTGCACGGTAGCACGGCTCATGCGGGACATGGACATCCAGGGTATCATCCGCGGCAAACCGCATCGGACAACGATCCCGGACAAAAAGGCCACATACCCGTTGGACAAGGTAAAACGCGAGTTTCGGGTTCCGGCGCCCAACATGCTCTGGGTGAGCGATTTTACTTACGTCCCGACTTGGAAAGGGTTCGTCTATGTGGCCTTCGTCATCGAAGCCTATGCGCGCAAGATCGTCGGCTGGCGCGCCAGCACCTCGGCGTAGACTGGTTTTGTCCTAGATGCACTGGAGCAGGCCGTCCATGATCGAAGGCCGACAAAGGCCATGGGGCCGGTCCATCGAGGTTTTGGGAACGGGCTTTGCCTTCCAGCGGGTCCTTTGCGGGAGCCTGTATCTGCGGGTCTATCGCGGGCTGATCTTGTTGTTTCGATCGGAGAGGCTGCGGCGCAAGAGCGTTTTGCGTCGCGCTGGGGCGCTTATCTTCCCTGCCCTCATTTTACTGGCCACCTGGCCCCGTTGCCGACTGGTATGGACTGGCGTGGATTGCGGTGTTTGGCGTTTGCGGGGATTGGTTATCCAGAGAAGTTTTTCGATACGCTACGAGGCTTGGGTGCGTCGGTTGTTCGGACGGAGTCACTTGGTGACCACCAGCCTTTCACGGCTGCGCTGTTGTCGCGTCTTTTGCATGATGCGCAGGCGGATGGTTTACAGCTTGTGACGACGGAGAAGGACGCTGCGCGTTTGCCTTCATCCTTGCGTGGTGAGGTGCTGACATTGCCTGTGCGTCTGGAGATTTTGCAGGCGGAGGCTCTTGATGCCCGTCTTCATTCGCTCTTCTGAGCGGATTTTCCGGTCTATTTTTGCTGTGTCAAGAATGCGCGAAGCCGCCTCTGATGAGACGGCTTTTTATTTGGTTGCGGGAGTAGGATTTGAACCTACGACCTTCAGGTTATGAGCCTGACGAGCTACCGGG